>CAZYQY010000006.1:0-31112 GCA_964649795.1 uncultured Candidatus Saccharibacteria bacterium | reverse complement strand
GTCGGAGTGCCGGGATTTGAACCCGGGATCTCCTGTTCCCAAAACAGGCGCCTTAAGCCACTAGGCCACACTCCGATGCATTAAGAATTATTACTATCTTATCTTTTTTCTATAAACAAGTCAATTGAAATTCTGGGCTGTTCTCAATCAATAAATTATGATATACTCTTAATAATGTTAGAAAAATTAAATTTTGTTAAGGAATGCCACAAATACGGCTTGTCTATTTGGCAATGTCCTAATTTTTTAGTTATTGTAATTGGCTTTATTACTATTCTGTCAATGCTTAGCACTTATGCTATTGCTATTAAATATGCTCAAGTAGAAATAGTTGCTTTAATTGTTGTTGGCATAACTGGCGCGTTGATTATCATAGGATATTTTGTTATTCAGGGTTTTGAAAAGCTGGCCCAGGCAAATCAAATGAAATCTGAATTTGTTAGTATTGTTTCTCATCAACTGCGCAGTCCTTTGACAAACATTAAATGGACTCTTAATTTAATAATGCTCAAAGAAAAGGATTCTCTAGCCAAAGAACGATTAGAAAGGCTAAATGATATTAAAGAGAATAACCAGCGTATGATTAATCTGGTTAATGATTTACTGAGTATTTCTCGCATAGAACAGGGCAGATTAAATTTTACGCTTGAAAAAATATCTTTAACTAAAGTAATTAAAGAATTAACAAAAGAATACAGTCTCTTTTCTAAAGCAAGCAATGTCAAATTTTCTTTGGAATTAGAAGATTTGCCTTTGATTCTAATTGACCCTCATGGCATAGATTTAATACTCCGCAATTTAATAGATAATGCAGTTAGGTATGTTAGAGACAAGGGCCTTGTTAAAATTAAATTAATTAAAAAAAATAATTTAGCTAGATGCGAAATTAAGGACAACGGAGTAGGCATTCCTAAAAAAGATCAAAGAAAAATATTTCAAAAATTCTTCCGCAGTCAAAATGTGATGAAATATCAAACCGAAGGTACTGGATTGGGCCTGTTTATAACTAAATCAATTGTGAAAGCTTCCAAAGGCGAGATAGGCTTTAAAAGCCAAGAAGGAGAAGGTTCTACTTTTTGGTTTGAATTACCAATTAAAACTTGAATTATGAATCAGGAATTATGAATCAAAAGTGAAAACATGATTCATTATTCATTATTCATTATTCCAAATCTATGAAAACTATTTTATTTATCGAAGACGAGCCAACCCTGCAAAAAACCATTAGCCAATTTTTAGAGGGAAAAGGATACAAAATTAAAAGCGCTCTTGATGGAGAAATTGGTCTATCTGTAGCCAAAAAGATTAAACCCGACTTAATTCTTTTGGATTTAATACTGCCTAAAAAAGATGGCTTTGAGGTTCTAAAAGAAATAAAAAAAGACGAAAATATAAAACATATTCCAGTAATTGTTTTGACTAATTTAGAGGGCAATGCTGATATAGGAGAAATTTTTTCTTTTGGCGCAGCCGCTTATTTAATTAAAGCGAATTATGATTTGGAAGAAGTAGTTAAAAAAATAGAAGAAACCCTAAATAAGTAAATTTTCAATTATATTCGTGAGTATTGAAAATTCACAATTAAAAAAGTTTATTATAGACGCTGGCTTAGTTAGCAAAAAAGAGCTAATTAATGCAGAGCAAGAAGCAAAGAAAACCAAACAGGAATTGGTCGATTTTTTGATTAAGGAAAAAATAGTAAGCCAAGAACAAATAAGCAAACTTCAGGCATATATCCTAGGTATTCCTTTTATTAATTTAGAAAAAGAAAAAATTGCTAAAGAAGTTCTTCAAATAATTCCTGAACCAATTGCCAGAAGACACAATATTGTTGCTTTTCGCAAAAAAGGCAAGAATTTAGAAGTAGCCATGCTTGATCCTGATGACTTGCAAACAATAGAGTTTATTAAAAAAAAATCAGACCTTAAAATTCTACCTCGCCTGACTACTGAGAAAAGCATTGAAAATGCCCTTAAGCAATATCAAAAGAGTTTGGAGGCTGAATTCGGCGATTTGATAAAAAAAGAAAGCGGAGCCATATCTTCTTTTAAAAGCATTAAAGGCGAACCTATCCCAGACAAAGGGGAAGAAAGCAAAGAAGATTTGGAAAAAGCAGCGGAACAAATGCCGATAATTAGAATTGTTGACACTCTTTTAAAACATGCTATTTTGCAGCAGGCTTCAGATATTCACATTGAGCCATTAGAAAAAGAAATAGTTGTTCGTTATCGCATTGATGGGATTCTTCACGACACTATGACGCTGCCCAGAAAAGTGCACTCTGGCATCATCGCAAGAATTAAAGTTTTGTCCAATCTAAAACTAGATGAACATCGTTTGCCGCAAGATGGACGCTTTAAAATAGAAACAAAGGATTACAAAATTTCTTTTCGTGTCTCTATACTGCCGGTCTACGATGGAGAAAAAGTTGTTCTAAGGCTTTTACCCGAAGATGCCAAAGGTCTAACCTTAGAAAAATTAGGATTAACCAGTAAGGCGTTGGAAAAAGTTCATTATAGCATCAAAAAACCCAATGGGATGATTCTTGTTACTGGACCAACAGGATGTGGCAAAACAACTACGCTTTATACAATAATTGATATTCTTAACGAACCAGGCGTAAATATTTCCACCGTAGAAGATCCAATTGAATACAGGATGACTAGAATCAACCAAACACAAGTTAAGCCTAAAATTGGCCTTACATTTGCCAATGGATTAAGATCTTTGGTGCGGCAAGACCCGGACATTATTATGGTTGGTGAAATTAGGGACAAGGAAACAGCCAGCTTATCAATTAATGCTGCTTTAACAGGTCATTTAGTTTTTTCTACCCTGCATACTAATAGCGCAGCTGGAGCATTCCCTCGATTAATAGACATGCAGGCAGAGCCTTTCTTAATCGCCTCTACGGTTAATTTGATTATTGCCCAAAGGTTAGTCCGTTGTCTTTACCCAGAGACAAAAGAGAAGTATAAGCTAAATTCATCTGAAATTAAAAGTATTGGCAGCCAAATTGATTTAACAAAAATTCTTGGGGCTCTAAAAAAGGAAAAAGTTGTGAGTTCTAAAGACGATTGGTCAAACATAGAATTCTTTAGACCTGGCAAAAATAAATCAGAAGAGTGTCCTGATGGATATAAGGGGAGAATTGGTATTTATGAAGTTCTTGAAATTAGCGAAGAGATTAGAGATCTGATTATCAAAGAGTCAACAGTTGGGCAAATTGAAGGAAAAGCCAAAAAACAAGGAATGTTGACTATGTTAGAAGACGGGTTTATAAAAGCAGCTCAGGGGTTAACTAGTATCGAGGAAATTTTAAGAGTAGCTAATGAATAATTTTTAATATTGTGCCTTCATATCTATACACAGCTAAGGATAAAAAAGGCCAAACACAAGTTGGTCATTTACAAGCTATAAACCAGCATGAACTGGCTGCTTTTCTGCGTAATAAAGAATTAGTTCTTGTGTCAGCCGAAATGGCTGATATTAAAGGAGAGCCTATTGGCAGATTTAGCCAGAGATTGATGAGTGCTTGGAAAAAGATTGGACGGGTTTCTCTAGTTGAAAAAATGATATTTAGCAGGCATTTGTCAGTAATGATTGAGGCTGGCCTTTCTCTTAGTCAATCGTTAGAAGTTTTAGCCGAACAAAGCAAAAGTCCAAAATTTAAAAAAATCATTAATCAAGTTAAAGAAAATATCCGTCAAGGCGAATCCTTTGCTAATTCTTTAGCTAAACACCCCAAAGTTTTTAACGAATTATACGTTAATATGGTTAAGGTAGGCGAGGCCGGAGGCAATCTTAATGAAGTGCTTAAAATACTTTCTGAACAAATGAGAAAAGACCATGAATTAATAAGTAGAGTTAGAGGAGCAATGATGTATCCAGCAGTTATTGTTGTGGCTATGTTTGGCATTGGCATCTTAATGATGATCATGGTTGTTCCTAAATTAACTTCTATTTTCAGCGAAATCAATATGGACTTGCCATTGAGCACGCAAATAATTATTGGCTTGAGTAATTTTCTTAAAAACAATACTATTTTGGGGATAATTATTTTTGTCCTATTCGTGTTTTTTGCCAGGTTTATTTTAAGAGTCAAGAAAGCTAAAAAGGCGCTCAGTAAAACATATCTTATCTTGCCTATTTTTGGTTCTTTGGTCCGAAAAATTAATTCAGCGCGCTTTGCTAGAACCCTTAGCTCTCTTATAGAGAGCGGCGTAGGTATTGTCGAATCTTTACAAATTGTATCTGGAATATTAGGTAATATATGCTTTAAAGAGGCCTTAATTGATTCAGCTCAGCAGGTTCAAAAAGGAAGAGCATTGAGTCAGATTCTGATAAAATACAAAAAACTCTATCCTCCAATGGTAATTCAAATGATTGCTGTTGGAGAAGAAACAGGCAATTTGGCCGAAATATTAAAAAATATGGCTGATTTTTATGAAGAAGAAATTGATAATATTACAAAAAATCTATCTTCAATTATTGAGCCGATAATTATGATAGTTATTGGCGCAGCTGTTGGATTTTTTGCTATTTCAATGATTCAGCCAATGTATTCTATGATGGAAGGAATCTAACCATGAATAACAAAGGATTTACTTTTATTGAAACGCTTGTAGGGATAGCCATTTTGTTAATAGTTTTTATTGGTCTTTATGGTGTTCTCCAGCTTGGTTTTAAGGTGATTGGCCAAAGCCGTGCCAGAATTACAGCTACTGCTCTAGCTAACCAGAAAATAGAAATGATCAGAAATCTATCCTATAGCCAGGTAGGCACTCTTGGAGGTATTCCTTCAGGAAACATATTAGAGACAGAAATAATTACTAGAAATAATATTGATTACACGGTTAAAACTACTATTGGTTATGTTGATGACATGTTTGACGGATTAGCTTCTGACGATGCTTTGCCTAATGACTATAAAAAAGTAAAAATAAAAGTTTCTTGGCCTGGTTTTTTAGGCGATCAAGTAATTCTAATTACTGACATAGCTCCTGAGGGATTAGAAACCACTGAAGGTGGAGGTAATCTTTTAATTTCGGTTTTTGACGCTTTGGGCATTGGGATACCACAGGCTGATATTCATATTGTCAATACTGAAGTTGAACCATCAATTAATGTTTTTTATCAAACTAATGACCAAGGACAATACTTGGTGGCTGGCGCTCCTAGCTCAACATCTGCTTACCAAATTACTATAACAAAGTCAGGGTACAGCACTGAACAAACTTATAGCTCAGAAGAAATTGCCAATCCTGAAAAATCGCATGCTACTGTTGTAGAAGGGAAGTTAACTGAAATCAGTTTTTCAATTGATCGTCTGGCAAATTTTTCAATTAATACGTTTTCTTCTTGGACAAGCGATAACTTTGCTGATTCCTTTTTAGATCAAAGTAAAATGTCTGAATTTTCTGATATAAAGATTAATCAAGGCCAGATAATTTTAGCTACGACCACTGCTACTACTACAATAGAATACGTTCCTTTTGGCTATCTTCTTTCTAATGAAATTGTTCCAACAAATATAATCAATTGGGACCAATTTTCCTGGACTGATACTGAGTCAGCAGAGACAAACATTAAATATCAAGTTTTTTATAATAGCGGAACTGACTGGCTGTTGGTTTCTGACAGCGATTTAGCTAACAATTCAATTGGATTCGATTCCTCGCCGGTTAATTTAACCGATTTATCTACTACTACATATTCTCATTTAAAAATTAAAGGCAATCTTTCTACCAACAACACCAGCACTACGCCAATTCTTTTTGACTGGAGCATTTCTTGGATAACTGACGAATCTACAGCAATTGGCAATATTTCCTTTAATCTCCAAGGAAATAAAATAATTGGCACGGATGCTCAAGAAGAGCCAGTCTATAAATATTCAACTGATTTTACTACTGATTCAAACGGCCAAATCAGCATTACTGGATTAGAATGGGATAGCTATGATTTTCTTATAGATCCAGCTGAAAATTTAGATTTATCAAACACTGATCCTATTTCTGATCCATTAGGCCAAAATATTGATCTTCTGCCCGACTCTAATCAATTAGTAGATCTCTTTTTAGAAGCAGATAATAGCCTATTAATCACTGTTAGAAATTCTGGAACATTAGAAGCAATATTTAGCGCTCAAGCCCGATTATATAACAGCGGTCTTGGTTATGACCAGACTAAATTTACTGACGAACAAGGCAGAACTCTTTTTATCCCCATAGAAGCTAATGAATATAGTCTAGAAATTGAAGCTGATGGTCATGCTGATTATTTAGGAACTGTTAATGTTTTTGAAGATGAAACTATTATTATTAATTTAGTTACTACAGGACCATCATAATGATATTCCAAAATTCTAAATTTAAAATTCAAGATTCAAAATCTGCTTTTACTCTTATTGAAATACTTGTTACTATGGCCATTTTTATTTTTGCCATAGGAGCAGTAACTAGTTTTATTATTATGGCTTATCGAGGCCAAAACTATGCATTAGAACAGTCCATAGCCATTAACGAAGCGAGAAAAGGAGTTGAAACAATGACTAGAGAATTAAGAGAGGGCAAAATGGGCGATGACGGCTCCTATATTATTGAAAAAGCAGAGGACTATGAAATCATTTTTTACAGCGACATTGACAAAGACGGCGCTACTGAAAGAGTTAGGTATTTTATTTACCAAAACGGATCTCTATCTAACAACTGCGTTGCTTATGCTCAGGGCGGCTCTTGTGATGTTAATTTCCCAAATTTTTCAAGTGCTGTTATTGACTCAGCTGAAGTGGAAGTATGCGTCGAAGGAGATCTGAACGGAGGAAATGAGTATACAGACATATTTGCTGATGGGGTTAAATTAGAATCTCTCTGCAAAGTTGGCTGTGGGCAATGCAGCGGCATCTGGCAAGGCTGTACTACTTTTGATGTTCTTGATCAAGCAGCTGACGGCTCTATACTGTTTACAGCTGACAGTTCTTCAGCAGTCGGCTCTGGAGGTAGCGGCTTTTGTGACTGGCAAGAAGGAAACCATTCCCTTAAAGCAAGATTTATTTTTTCTTGGGTAGAAACATCTGTTGACCAAAGCGCTACTTTAAGAAAGGGGGTAATTAATCCAACTGATTATCCAGTCAGTTATCCACAAGATCAAGAACAGATTTCAATTTTAAGTCGATATATTAGAAATCAGCTACCCCTTTTTCGCTATTTTGACGAAAATGGAGAAGAACTATCAGCGCCAGCTCGGCTAGAAGATACAAAGCTTATGCGTGTTTACCTAATTATTAATGCAAATCCTGAGCGAGCGCCTCAAGATTTTGAATTGGAATCAAATGTACAAATCAGAAATCTAAAGATGAATTTATGACAAATAAACCAAATATAGGAGAACAAAAAGGTTCTATTGTTACTCTTGTTCTTATCTTTGGAACAGTTTTTTTGCTTTTATTCACCGGACTAACTGGTTTTGTTTTGACTCAATTAAAACAATCTCGCCAAAAAGTTGCACGGGAACAGGCCTTGACTATTGCTGAAGCAGGAATAAATTATTATCGCTGGCACCTAGCTCATGCGCCTAATGATTTTCAGGATGACGAGGATTGGTGCTGTGATTCACCGCCTTGCTTATCCTGCGGACCCTATGAACACGAATATACTGATCCAGAAGGAGGGAATATAGGAAAGTTCAGCTTAGAAATTAAAGGAGAACAACAATGCAACCAAGCAGTAGCTGTGACTATTACCTCAACTGGCTGGGCCGATAAATATACAGCCACTGAAAGAAAAGTCAGGGTTAGATATGTTAGCCCTACTGTGGCTGATTATGCTTATATTTTAAATGACAATGTCTGGGCTGGCGCAGATAGGGAAATAAAAGGGCCATATCATTCTAATGGCGGTATTAGAATGGACGGAGAGAATAAATCTTTAGTGAGTTCAGTTTTAGAGGATTGGATTTGCACCTCTTCTTTTGGCTGTCCTCCTTGCCCTAATCAATGCTGGACACAAGGCAGTAATTGCATCTGTCCTGGTGTTTTTACCACAGCCAATGGCAATGAAGAGCTTTTTAATTTCCCAGCGCCGCCCTTTGATTTCGACGGCATTACAATGGATTTAGCTGAAATAAAAAGCCTCACACAGGGTGGTCAGGGAATATATCTTTCTCCTTCAGATAAACAGGGATACCATATTATTTTTAAAAATAATAGAAGCATTGATATCTATGAAATTACTGAATTGGACAGCATTTATGCTTATAATTTAGAAAATGGATGGCATTGGGAGGACTCGATTATAGACAGCGAAAACTTTCTGGGGAATCATCCTGTTTCAGAAGAATGCGGCCTTATTTTTATTGAAGACGATCTATGGATTGAAGGAGAGATAAAGGGGAAAATTACTGTTATTTCTGCTGATTTAATCAGCCCAAGCACGGAAACAAGTATCTGGATTGAAGGAAATATTGAATATACTACCAAAGACGGCTCAGACGGACTGGTTGCGGTTGCCCAGGATAATAATCTAATCGGACTATATGTTCCAGAACGTTTAGAACTGCACGGTATTTACATAGCTCAAAACGGTCATTTTGGCAGAAATCATTATTCCTGCTCTTGGTATTGGCCAGAATGCAAAAGGGATTATTTGGAAATGTTCGGTTCAGTAGTTAGCAATAGCAGAGTGGGAACAAAATGGACTTCTGGAGGAAGCTGGAGTTCTGGTTTTGAACAACGGGAAAATATTTATGACCCACAACAAAGCTTTTGCCCATCGGCTTTTCTTCCAAAAACTTCAGAAGAGCATCAATTTAAAGAATGGGAAGAAGTAGAATAAACACATGGACCTTTTATCCTCTCTTAACCCAAAACAAAAACAAGCAGTTACGGTCCTTGAGGGACCTGTTTTAGTTATTGCTGGGCCAGGCTCGGGGAAAACCCGCTGTTTAACTCATCGGATTGCCTATCTTATCCAACAAGACATTCCAGCTAATAATATTTTAGCTGTTACTTTTACTAATAAAGCGGCTCAAGAAATGGAGCAAAGAGTTAAAAACTTATTAAACGCTTCTAATCAAATGCCCTTGTCTGATATAGGCACTTTTCACGCTATTTGCCTGCGAATTCTGCGGAAAGAAATAGATAAGTTAAATAATTTAGGGTACAAAAAGAACTTTGTTATTTATGACGAAACAGACCAGCTTTTTTTAATCAAACAAACACTTAAGGAATTACAAATTAACCCTGAACAATTTAAGCCAGGGATTGTCAGGGAAGTAATTTCTAAAGCTAAGGACGAATTAATTGACTATCAAACATATAAAAAACAGTCCCAAGAATATTTTCCTGAAACCATTGCTAAAATATATCAAACATATCAAAAAACACTTGAAAAATCTAATGCTCTTGATTTTGACGACTTAATTATGTTAACAGTCAAGCTTTTTCAAGAACAGCCGGCTCTTTTGGAAAAATATCAGGGGAAATGGCATTATATTTTAGTTGATGAAGCTCACGATACAAATCTAAGCCAATATACTTTAACTAATCTATTAGCAAAGAAAAGCAGAAATCTTTGGTTTATTGCTGATACAGATCAATCAATTTATTCATGGCGCGGAGCTGATTTTAGAAATATTCTTAATTTTGAAAAAAATTATCCAGAAGCAAAAATCATTCTTTTGGAGCAGAATTACCGTTCTACTAAGAATATTTTAGAAGTTAGCCATTATATTATTAATAAAAATATTGAACGCAAAGAAAAAAAGCTTTGGACTGAAAATCCTTCTGGCGCTTTAGTTAATGTTGTTGAAACAGCCAATGAGGGCGAAGAAGGCAATTTTATTATTGACGAAATAAATAATATGTTTCAAAAGGGCCTAAAGTTCCAAGACATAACTGTTCTTTATAGGACTAATGCCCAATCCAGGGCAGTTGAAGAGGCCTTTTTAAAAGCTAATTTTCCCTATAAAATTATTGGCACAGTCAGATTTTATGACAGAAAGGAAATTAAGGATATCTTGGCTTATCTAAAGCTAATTATTAATCCTAATGATTTAGTGAGCTTGCAGAGAATTATCAATGTTCCTCCACGTAGATTAGCCAGATATTCAAATTGGGGACAATCCCCAAAACAAAAAGAACCTCTGCAAAATTTCTATCAACTCATTGAGGATTTTATAAAAATCAGTCAAGAAATGCCTTTAACAAAATTAATAGAAAAAGTTATTGAAAAAACTGATTATGAAAAATATATTAAAAATTATTTATCCTCAAAATTTTCCTTTGATAAAGAAGGGGAACAACGCTGGGAAAATTTACAGGAATTGATTACTGTAGCTCAAAAATATGATAATCTAAAATCAGGCATTGGTCTGGAAAAATTCTTAGAAGATATATCTCTGTTAAGCAATCATGACGAGGTAGAAACAAGTAGGAACTTAGTTAATTTGATGACACTTCATTGCGCCAAAGGATTGGAATTTCCAGTTATTTTTATTATTGGCTGTGAAGAGGGGATTTTCCCTCATTCAAAGAGCTATTTAAATCCTGAACAAATGGAAGAAGAAAGACGGCTATGCTATGTAGGCATAACACGAGCTAAGCAGCGAGTTTATCTAACTTTTACCCAAAAGCGCCGTCTTTGGGGTCAAACCATGGTTAATTCGCCATCTCGTTTTTTATCTGATATACCAGATAATTTAATTGATTTTCGTGAGTATTAAAAACCAACTTAATGAATATAATCTTAAGCCCAATAAACGATTAGGCCAGAGTTTTTTAATTAACAAAAAAGTTCTTCAAAAAATTATTAAAACAGCTAATATTTCAAAAAACGAAACTGTTTTAGAGATTGGGCCTGGATTAGGCGTACTTACTAAAGAACTTGCCGAGGAGGCAAGAAAAGTTATTGCTATAGAAAAAGATAAACAGATGGCTGATGCGCTTAAGGAGATTTTAAAGGATTATAAGAATGTAGAAATTATAGTTGGAGATATTCTAGAGATTCTAAGAGGCCGTGCCTTAAAACATACAACTTTCGCAAAAATTGTATGTTTTAAGGCACGGCCTCTGGACTACAAAGTAGTGGCTAATATACCGTATTATTTAACATCGCCGCTTATTAGAAAATTTTTAGAATCAGCAAATCCTCCCAAAGAAATGATTCTTTTAGTCCAAAAAGAAGTTGCTCAAAGAATTTGCGCTAAACCGCCTAAAATGAATTTACTGGCTACGTCAGTTCAATTTTACGCCAAGCCAAAAATTATTTCTTATGTTTCTAAAAGTTCTTTTTGGCCAGAACCAAAAGTTGATTCAGCAATTATTAAAATAATTACTAAAAACAGTCCTCCTGATTCAAAAAGATTTTTCCAAATAGTAAAAGCTGGTTTTTCTCATCCGCGCAAACAATTAGCAAATAATTTATCTAAAGAATTAAACATAGAAAAAGAAAAAATAAAAAAAGCCCTGGCTGAATGTAATTTGAACATTCAAGCCAGAGCTCAAAATCTTTCTGTTAAGGACTGGAAATCACTTATGTTTAAATCTCATTTCCCAGGGGAAAATCCCTAGAAGATTTCCAGTCCATTTATCAGGATGCCCCCAGGAAGGCATATGCCATCCGCTAGAGCCGAACCTTATCCGGTCTGCAAAAACTCGGCCATTGTAAGTCCTAACCCGGCCGTTAAGATTTACTCTGGCCTCTCTTTGTCCGACAAACCAATCCAGTTGGCCGGTTCTCGGATTGTATTCCCGGTAGGCATAAGCCATAAACCGGAAACTTCCAAAACTCGGCCCAACCCACCCCAATGGACGGGTCCTTTTTATAGTAATTTCTGCGCCAGGACTTAAAAGAATATTTTGCCCCGTGCAGATTTTAATATAATATGGACTCTGATTTTGGACAAGAATATATTTATAAGCTTCTTGTCCCGGCCCAGCCTGCCAGTTTACAGGCGATCTATTAGTCTCTATATGGTAAGTAGGCCCGGCGCATCCACTCATTAAAAACATAAACATAACAGCAAAAAGTATTTTTTTCATCTTACCCTCCTGTTTTTATTCTTATATTAAAAAACTATTGTCTTGATGATACACCATTTATACAGAAAAGTCAAGCTCTGATAAGTTAGATTAGAAATCCTGTGGATAACTAATAAAAAAGCATTTGGGATATGCTTGAAAATGTTATATAATATACTTAATGGAACCACAAAAATTCTCTAAAAAAATAAGTACTCTTGTGGTAATTTTTGTATTGTTAATTGGCATATCAATTGGCGGTTATTTGGTTTTACAAAGCAGATTTAGCAAAGCTAATTCGCTTGAGCAATTAGCTTTAGATTTAAATAAACAAGAGATAATCAATGACCATGACTATGATGGTTTAGCTGATTGGGAAGAAGAGCTTTATGGAACAGATCCTAATAATCCTGACACAGACGGCGATGGCTATTTAGACGGAGAAGAAGTCGCTTCTGGCTATAACCCAGCTAAAAAAGCGCCTAATGATAAGTTCCCCATTAAAGAAAATCAGAAAGAAACTGTCCAGCGAGATCGTCCTGAGCCAGGGAATTTAACAGAAATGCTTATGTATCTTTTAAGTGATCAGTTAAAAGATAGTCAGGCTTTCCCAACTGGAATACAAAATACTGAGCAAATACAGCAGATTCTTAAAGATACAACAGATAAAAATGTTGCAAATGCCCTGCAAAAAACATCAGTGAATTTTTTATCAGAATTTATTCCTCCTTTTGAAAAAGAAAGATCTAAATTAGAAATTACTCAGGAGAATAATATAGCTGCTATTGCAAATTATGAGAATGAAAGAAGCGCAAAAATGAATGAAATTGATTATTGCCAGACCGAAGGAGAAACAGAAGAAACAATATATAATGCTGATGTTATTGAGAGAAGCATAGAAACCAATAATTTTGAGACTGTTAATTGCCTAGCTAATTTGTACTTAGAGGCATACGAAAAAACATTGGAACTGCCAGTGCCCTTAGATTGGCTTGATATTCATAAGGATTTTTTGTCTTTATGGTGGACTTTTTATAAAATCCATGAGTATTTGCCTGAATATGAAAGCGACCCGCTTAAAGGAATGATTGTATTGGAAAAATTTGAACAAGTTAGTAAAGATTTTGTTGAAATTTTTGAAAAAATACAATCAGATTTAGAAGGGCGACAATAGAAATTAAATTTAACTAAATTTAAAATGATTTCTTCCAAAAAATTATTACCACAAAAAACAACTGCTTTTATTTTAATTATTTGTTTGATCAGTTCAATCGTTGGATTAACTGTGCTTTTCCCGCACAAAGCACAGGCAGGAGGAAAGCCAGTAATAGATGGTGTTCATATAGCAACGCACAAATCGGTAAAAATAAAAGATTTTATTTGGCAAGCAGCAACATTCGCAAAACAAGTTGTAGGCGTCGCAACCCAACTTTGGGACAAAGCTAAACAAATGCTTGAGTGGGCAGTTGGCAAAGCGCTTAATACTCTTCTCCATCGGCTTTTGGCTAATATGACTAATGATATTACCAATTGGATCCAGAATGGCGAAGAGCCGAGATTTATATCAGAAGGATTAAGTGATTATCTTTGGGATGTGGCTGATCAAGCAGGCGGCGATTTTGTTGAAAATTACTTAGGTCTTGGCTGGATGTGCGATCCATTTGATATGGAGATTAAAAAGGCTCTCCAAGATGTGCCGACTTTTGAAGAAGAAGTTACATGTACTTTATCAGACGTAGTTGATAATATAGATGACTTTTACAATGACTTTTCAAAAGGTGGCTGGAAAGGATGGATTGAATTAACTAAACCGCAGAATAATTTTTACGGTGCTTATTTCGCAAGTGAAAAGAAAAGGATCGAAGAAATAGAAAAAGCCCAGGCTGAAGCCGAAGCAGATGCTTTAATGGGCAAAGGAGCTTTAAGTATGAAAGATTGTAAATGGTATGACAAAAACGGCAATTTAATGGAAGAGCAAACAGATGTCAGGGGCCAACCTGCAATGCCTCAAACATGCATTGACAATACAGAGCTTCGTCCTTGCACTTATAAATGCGAAACTCTTACGCCCAGTTCGCTTGTTGACGAAACAGCTAAAAAAGCAAGTACAAATTATATGGATCAGCTAAATGCCCAAATAGCAGCTGCTACTGAAAAAGCTGGACCTTTTCAAGTTTATGTACAGGCAATTGCTAATGCCCTTATAAACAGGGTAATGACTGAGGGAGTTGGCTTCTTAAGAGCTGGCACTGAAGACGATCCAAGAGGCTCATTTACAAGGCCAAAATACGGTGATTTGGGAGCAGCCACATCAACGCCAGAAATTGTTGATTCGCAAGAAGTTATGAATAAAATAAGCGATGCTGAAACATTACTTGGATTGCTTAAAGATTGTTTAGAGTATTATTCAGATAAAATAAAAAAATCAAGACAAGACAGAATGGATTATTTAAATGAAGCTCTTGATTACTATAATGATTACACCATACCAACTCTAGACAATGTGATTTCCGCTTGCGGCAAAGTTAAATTTAAAGGCTCTATTGCTTGGGCAAAAAACAAAAAGAGCGAAATAGAAAATACTACAATCCCAGCCATTGAAGCAGAAATAGAAGATTTAAAAGCCAGCATTAACAGCTCGACTGATATTGATACATCTATTGATGCAGTTCAAGCGTATATTGACGCTGCTAATGATTGGCTTGATACATGGGAAGATGTTAGTGGAAATTCAGAAACAGATTTAGACAATAATGAAACGCCTGATTTAGAAGAAGCTCAAACAATTATGGACGATGCTGAAGAATATGCAATTGAAACTGTTCAAGATTTAATTACTTTGCTTAGCGCGACAACATGTACTTCTAGTAATTTTGAAGAACTCGCTAAAGACGTAGAAGAACTTATTTATGATGCTGGCCAAGAAGAAATAGATTTGGGGAATACAGAGAATGTAGAAAAAGCCGAAGCCGAAAGAATAAAAGGAGAAGCTGATACATACGGAGTGCAATGCGGTAATTATAAACCAATTAAAGTTGAGGTTACTGTAACAATTGAAAATCCAGAAGAATAATAAAAATATAAAAAATTTCTAAAAAATAGTTTGATGATTATTTTGCTTGTTAAAATCCAAAAAATATTACAGATTTTTTATAATAAATATAAAAAACCTATTTTATGTATATCACTAGTTTTTTTAATCAGCTCTTTAGGAATCTTTATTTTTGGCGCAGGGGAAGCCAGAGCCGGTTGGGTTGTTGATAACTTTATCAAGGGAATTCTAATAACCTTTGGCTATATACTACTTGGTATCCTTTGGTTATTCGGACAAATTTTAAATGCTGCGGCCGGATTGGTCAGCGGTTTTTTATCTTATACGCTTTTTACTAAGGCGCCTATTGTTATTATGGGATGGGGGATTGTCCGCGACTTGGTCAATATGTTTTTTGTTTTAATTTTATTAGTTATTGCCTTTGCAACGATTTTACGAATAGATACTTATGGCATGAAACAAATTCTATGGAAACTGATTGTAGCCGCTCTTTTAATCAATTTTAGTTTGGTTTTAGTTGGCCCTATTATCGATTTTTCTCAACTTTTAACCCAGTTCTTTGTTGATGGAAGCGGCGGGACAAATTTTACCACAAAAATATCTACTGCCTTAAACTTGTCAAAAATTAGTTCCATAAAAGAAAAAGAATGTACTGGAGGATGGGAAAAGTGTAATGATTATTATGCTGAATGTATAGGGAATTGCGGATTCATGCCGACAGATCAATTTATATGCAAAAATGACTGCCAAAGTATCTGTTGTGAATGTAAAAAGTGGGAATTAGTGCCAGTAAAAAAAGATTATAATTGGGGTAAAGGAGTGATGGATACGGTCAATGTTATAATGGGTCTTTCAATGTCTATAACATTTTCTATTATTGCTATTTTTGCTTTTTTAGCATTTGCTTTCTTTTTGATTGTTAGAATATTAATAATTTGGTTTTTACTTATTTTGGCTCCGATTGCCTGGTTCTTTTGGATTTTGCCGGCCACTCAAAAACTTTTTAGCCAGTGGTGGGATGCTTTTATAAAATGGGTCTTTTTTGCCCCGATTTATATGTTTTTTGTTTATTTGGCTTTAAAAACTTTTCCAACTTTCCTGTATCAAAGCGTATTAGATGCTTCAGAAACTGGAGTAGATCCTGATATTCTTTTACCTGAACTGCTTTCCTTTAAATATCTTCTTCGGTTTGTTCTGGTTGTAGGATTGCTTCTTGGAGGTCTAATTGTAGCTCAAAAAATGAGCGTTTTTGGCGCCAAGGGAGCGATTGGCATAGCTAAGGGGATTGGCGGCAAGGTTAGCGGAATTACTGCCACTCAACGCTGGTGGAAAGCAAGAGGAGCAGCTAGAGAAAAAGAAGCTAAAGAAAGAGTAGAAAACAAACAGCGACTATCTAGGGTCAGTGGAGCTGGGCAATGGACAAGAGAACACTTAAGACTGACTCCTAAGGGCAGAGCAGAAGCCAGGACAAAGAAAAATACCGTAGTTACCCAAGAAACTCAAAGAATGGGCAAATCAATGAACAGGCAAGATGTTCAGAAAGTAGCTGGCAGACGAACCCTGCCTTTTGGAGCTGGGAAAACGCAAAAATTAGCTGCTCAATCATTGCTGGCTAATCCAAGAAGCGCAGAATACAATCAAATGATGTCTCGAAGTACGAAATTGAGACCTGGAATTCCAAAATATGAAAAGTTGAAAAAATTAGCCAGAAGAGTCAATTTAAATGTGGTTCATCGTGAAAAGGCAGGGGAATTTAATAGGTATAAACTAAAGCAAGAAAAAGGGAAAAAAGGAAAGCCAGTATTAAATGAACAACAAAAAATAATTATGCCATCCGAGAACAAAGAAGGATTTGGAGAGAAAATTAGTTATGCAGAAAGAGAAAAGATAAAGAAAGAAGCTGGTATTACATAAAAAATTATGCTCAACCAAGAGAAAAATCAATTTCTACAAGAACTCCTTGATTTATATGGATTAGGAGATTATAGCGTTCAACAGATTAAAGCTTTTGCTAGATTTTTTGAAATAGAGGACTTAAGTCCCAAGGAATTTTATGATAGACGGCCAGATGCTGCTTCTAGCCCAAGAGAACATATCAAAAACATGTCTCCTGAAATAGCCAAATTAATTGTTCCCGATGCTTTTGCTGGAGAAACAGGCATTGAACTGTTAAAAAATATGACAGTGGAGCAATTAGAAGAAATAGGAGCTGGGGACGATCCTTTCTTAAGGTTAGCTATTAAAAATACTTTTAACAGATTGTTAGAATTAGAAAGTGGGGGAAAGAATCCTCAAATAGAAAAAGTTTGCCAATATTTATTATATAGTCCAGCTTGGCAATTTTAATTAATATGCTTGAAAAAAACTCTAATAATAAAGAAAATATTATGTTACCCGAGCCAACATCGGAACAGATTAAATTATGGGATGAAATGGAAAATTCTCTTAATGAAGAAACCATTGAATTAGAAGCTAAATTCCAAACCGTATCCGATGAATTAAAGACGCTCATTGCGTCAAGGCAAACAGCTGAAAATATTAAAATGATTGGCAAAAAGCATCAATTCACAGAAGAATCTGTTCAACAATTATCTTATACAACAGGTATGGTTTTATTAGGAGAAGTTAATATTGTTGATTTTGTTAAGACATTGCAGGAGAAATGTAGTTTAAAAGAAGAATTTGCCCGTAAATTAGCTCGGGATATTAATCAGGCAATATTTTTGCCTGTTAAGGAGAGTTTAAAAAAGATTCATCAAGTATCCTCTTGGCCAAGAGAAGACGAGACAAAAGAACAAACAATATCTGAACCGAAAATAGAAGGGAATATAGTTGACTTAAAAGGAGAATAATATATGCAGTTTAATGTCCCCCAATTTATTGATATTGAAGATAAGATAATCGGCCCTTTAGCACTGAAACAGTTTCTTTATCTGGTTGGTGGCGCTGGAGTTCTTTTTCTCCTCTGGTCTCTTCTCACTTTAGGATTTTTCATTGTTATAGCAATTCCAATTGGCATTCTTTGTATTCTTCTAGCTTTTTATAAAGTCAATGGCCGTCCTTTCATTAATTTTTTAGGTTCTGGTATCGTTTATTTAAGCAAACCAAGATTATATTTGTGGAAGAAAAAATAATTATGACTCAAAAAACAAAAGGTTCTTCAATGCAGAGTCATTTAGAAATTAGAGAAATTAAAGATGATGTTATTATCCTTAAAAACAAGGGATTAAGGGCTATTTTAATGACAACTAGTTTGAATTTCGCTCTTAAATCCACTGAAGAACAGGACGCTATTATTTATCTTTATCAAAATTTTCTCAATTCCCTTGATTTCAGCGTTCAGATTGTTGCTGCTTCCCGAAAATTTGATATTGATCCATATATTAAAAATATAGAACAAAAACAATCGTTACTTGAAAACGAACTATTAAAAATTCAATCTTTTGAATATATAGACTTTATTAAGGGATTGTCTGAAATGACTAATATTATGACTGAATCATTCTATTTAGTAATCCCTTATAATCCATTAGTTCTAAAAAAGGCCAATTTATTTAATAAGCTTTTTAGTAAAAAAGAAAAATTAGAAACCAAAGAACAAAAATTTCAAGAACTTAAAAATAATCTTTGGCAAAGATTAGAATTTATTACTACGAGCTTGTCAGGAATTGGCATTAAGTCAGTTCCATTAAAAACAGATGAGCTAATTGAACTATTCTATAAATTGTACAATCCGAGCGCTAAAGAAGACCCAGAATTATCAAAAGCTAAAGAAATGAGGAATCAATGAATTTATTTAAAAAAACAATCAAAAAAGAAAATATGATTGATCTAGGGCAAGAAACTAATTTAATTGATTTAATTGCTCCAGCTGGATTAAAAATCAATTCTAATTATTTACAGATTGGCGAGAAATATGCCCGAACCATTTTTATTTTCAGCTATCCTCAAAGATTAGCAACCAGCTGGCTTTCTCCTGTAATTTCCCTTGACCAGGAGATGAATGTATCTTTATCTATCCATCCGACTGAAACAAATACTGTCCTGAAAAAATTAACTAAGAAAACAGCTCAAATTCAGTCGCAGATTTCTATTCAAGCTGAAGCAGGCAAAGTCCGCGATCCTATTTTAGAAGCGGCTTTGCGCAATATTGAGGATTTACGGGACAAACTTCAACAAGGCTCTGAACGACTTTTCAAAATGGGTCTTTATGTTACATTCTTTGCTTCTTCAATCAAAGAGCTTGATGAAGTTGAGAATAAGATTAGGGCACTTTTGGAAAATAAAATGGTTTATGCCAAGCCAGCTGTTTTCCAACAAGAACAAGGGTTTGTTTCCACCTTGCCATTGGGAATTGATAAATTATTTATTCATAGTAATTTTAATACAGCCCCTCTTTCTTTAAGCTTTCCTTTTATTTCTTCTGATTTAAGCGACAACAAAGGCGTTCTTTATGGCATTAACCGACATAATAATTCTTTAATTTTATTTGACCGTTTTAGTATGGAAAATGCTAATATGGTTGTTTTTGCTAAAAGCGGCGCAGGCAAATCATACACTATCAAATTAGAAATCCTCCGTTCCTTAATGCAGGACACTGAGGTAATTGTTATTGATCCGGAAAAAGAGTATAAATATTTAGCAGAAACAATTGATGGAACATTTGTAGATATTTCACTTACTTCGCCGCATAATTTGAATCCTTTTGATTTGCCGATCCCTGGCCCAGAAGATAAGCCAGCTGATCTTCTGAAAAACAATATTATTAATTTAGTTGGTTTACTAAGGATGATGCTTAATGGTTTGACTCCTGAAGAAGATGCTATTATAGATAAAGCTCTTACAGAAACCTATGCTTCTCGGGACATTACTCCTGAATCTAATTTTAGCAAGATTGAACCTCCATTAATGAGTGATCTTTATAATATTCTTAAGGGGATGACTGGTGCAGAGAGCTTGGTGACTAGGTTAGAAAAGTTTGTGAATGGCAGTTACTCAGGATTTTTTAATCAACCAACCAATGTTGAATTAAATAGAAAACTTGTTGTTTTTAGTATTAGAGATATGGAAGACGAATTAAGGCCATTAGCTATGTATGTTATTCTTCGCTATATATGGAATATTATTCGCTCAAAAACAAAAAAAAGGATGATGGTTGTTGACGAAGCCTGGTGGATGATGCAACACGAAGATGCTGCTTCTTTCCTTTTTGGCATTGCCAAAAGATGCCGTAAATATTATCTTGGCTTGACCACTATTACTCAAGATGTAGCTGATTTTATGAAATCTAAATACGGCAAGCCAATTCTTACTAATTCATCTCTCCAGCTTTTAATGAAGCAGTCGCCAACAGCCATTGAAGTGGTTAAAGAAGCTTTTAATCTGACTGACCAAGAGAAATATATGCTTATGGCATGTGCAGTTGGCGAAGGTATTTTCTTTGCAGGCACGAAACATGTTTCTATCCAAGTAGTTTCTTCTTATACTGAAGACCAGGTTATCACGTCTGATCCAGCTCAATTGATAGAAATAGAAAAAGCCAAAAAAGAATTGGAAGAAGAGAATGAAAAAAAAGAGCAAAAAAGAAAAGAATTAATTAAAGGCAAGATCATGCAAGAAATAGAAAAAAAGGCAGATATTCCAAAAACAGAGAAAATAAATAAAACAGAAGTTAGCGAGCCAATAGAAGATAAACAAATATTTAAAAAAAATCCTGATGATGGAATAAAAGATATCGCTTATTAATTCTCTATAAAAATATGCCTGACTATACAGACGAATGGGCACAAGAAAATACTAGGAGAATAACTAGTAAGAAAACAAAAGCAAAAAGCAAACCATCTGACAAAGTCAGTGAAATTACTGATGCTGAATTTATGATAATTGGAGCTGTAGGAATTGCTAATGACCTTTGCGATTGGGTTGGTTTGGATTTATTGCTTTTTAGGGCGCTTGATTTAGGCACTGCTGGGATTCTTGGACTTTGGTGTTTAATTAGGCTTCGTAAATTCCCAAGCGCTAGATTTGGCGGAACGTTTTTGATTGAGTTGATTCCTGGATTAGGCGATATATCTCCTACTTGGACAATTTTTATAATCAGTCTGTATGCTGAACAAAAAGGCTATATGCCTGAATCATTAAGTAAATTAACCAAAGGGAAGCCTTAAAATGATTAGAATAAAAAAAATAAATTACCTCCTGCCAATTGTTATTCTCTGTTTATTGTCCACTGTTTTCGTCCAAGGGCAAACTCCGGAAATTAGTATTACTTTAACCTGGTCAGCTGATACTTATGCTCCAGTTGATTATATGGGTAAGTCCTTACCCACAAAAGGGAGTTCTGTAAAAGTGGCTGCTGTTATTAATTCTTTAGAATTTAATCCTCAAGAATTAATTTATAAATGGTTTCTCAATGACCATATCCAAAAATCTGACTCTGGGCAGAATAAGCAAGTTTTTCAATTTAATATGGATAAAAATCGTTCTATAAAACAATCAATTAAAGTAAAAATAGAAAATTCTGAAGGAATTCTTTTAGGAACTTCATCATATCTATATTTAAAGCCTCAAAGCCCAGAAATTATTTTAGAAACTAATATCTTTTCTGAAAATCCTAATGAAGAATATAAGATTCCATCTGAACAAGAAGTAAAATTTATTGCTAAACCGTATTTTTTCAATATTGAAACTATAGACGAACTAAATTATGTTTGGAGTTTAAATGGGAAAATTGGCTCTCAGGTTAACAACGAGAATCCGAATCTCTTTACTTTAAAAGTTGGTAAAATAGGAGAAATTTCTAAGCAGGATTTGATAATACAGGTTGAAAATAAAAATAATTCTTCTGAAAAAGCGCAGAGTATTACTAAAATAATTTTTACTCCATAAAAATATAATGAAATCCAAAAAATTATTAATCATTATTTCTCTATTGTTCATTGTTTATTGTTCAATGCTGATTGCTTTTAATGTCTATGCTGGCTATAAAATAGAAGTGACTATTCCTCATGGTCCAAAAGCTGGAACAGAGCCGACTTTGTCAAGTTATATACACGGAATATATGTTTTTGCTTTAGCTTTGGTAGCTATTACTGCTTTAGGCACTTTAGTCCTTGGCGGATTTATGTATATGTTATCTGGGACAATTACAACGCAAGAAAAAGCCAGAGAATACATTTGGGGAGCTCTTGGTGGGTTAATTTTGGCCTTAGCTGCCTATTTAATTTTATACACCATTAATCCTGACTTAGTTAAATTAAAAGAACCGGATCTAAATATAAACGGGAATACAGGCATGCTTCAAAAAACTAATCCTGGCAATCTATTAGTAATTAAAAATTAAAAATTAATATTATGCCTCTAAAAAAAATTCTTATTATTTTAATTATCCTGCTTATCCTTGTGGTAGGAGCTTTAGTTATTTACAACTTCTTTATTAAAGAACCAATTCCTCCAGAGAATATGTTGGATTCAGAAGAAGCTTTAAATGGAGAAAACGACATATCAATTAGTCAGTTCGATATTAAAATAATCAGCCAAGAACCTGTTTTAGCCCCAGTTGTTGATGGACAAAAAGTAAAATATTACTTAAAAAACAATGGCAATGTTTTTGAATCAAACTTTGATGGGTCTGATAAAATAAGAATATCATCAAATGTCTTGCAGAATTTGCTTAAAGTCCTTTGGTCGCCGAACAAAGACAAAGTTATTGCTATTTTTGAAGAGAATAGTTTAATAAAAAAATATTTCTATGATTATAATACGGACAATAGTGTTCTTTTAAACCGCGATATAAGTTATTTATCTTGGTCGCCAGAACAAGATAAAATTGCTTACCAATATTATAATCCTCAAACAGAGGATAATAACATAAGCATAGCAAATTCAGACGGTTCTGAATGGAACAATATATTTCAGACCAGGATGCAAAACCTGATTGTAGAATGGCCGAATTCAAGCCAAATTTCCATTAGAACCAGACCGAGCGGTTTAGCGCAAAGCGTTGTTTATACAATAGAAATTGACTCTAATAATCTCCAAAAAATTATTGAAAACTATGGATTGACAGCTCTTTGGTCTCCTGCAGGCGATAAATTACTTTTTTCAGAAACTAATAGTCAAGGCAAAAATCTCAAATTAAAAATAGCTGATTTATCCAATCAAGCTATTAAAGAATTAAATTTTGTTACCTTGCCGGAAAAATGTGTTTGGAGCCAAGACAATAGAACTCTTTTTTGCGCTGTTCCTAAGGAAATTTCTGATTCAGTTGTTTTGCCAGATGATTATTATAAGAAATCTATTTATTTCGCTGATGAATTTTGGCAAATTAGCTTAGAAACTGAAGAAGCAGTTAAGATTTATATTTTAACAGACAAAGATAAAATAACATACGATGCTATAGAATTACTCTTGTCTCCATCAGAAGACTATCTTATGTTTATAAATAGGAAAAATGAATTTTTGTATAGCTTAGAGCTGTAATTAACCAAAAAATAATTGATAAATCATTTTTCCAATAAGTAGTATCAATTAATCCATGGATTAAAATATAAATCATAGCTGCTATAAGAAAAGTATTAAATAATGAGTATTTAGATCTAAAAAAGATTATTAATAGCCAGATAAAGCCAATTAAGCCAATTAAACCAGTTTGTAACCAGAAAGCGAAAAAGACATTATGCGGTTGAGGCACAGCCCATTCTAAATAAGGTTTAAATTTATTCTGATATTCTAAATAGTATTTTTGAAATGTGCCTGGGCCAATCCCTATTAAGGAATGGTCTTTTATTATTTCCCAGGCGCTTTGCCATATAATTAAACGGGATTTTAGAGAAGGATAGGAAAAATCAAGAAACCCTTGAATTTTTTGATTGGGCATTTGCCCAAACAAAAAACAAGTGAGCAATAAAAGAAGAATACCTATTAATAAATAAGAAAAATTTGTCTTTTTATGTTTAGAATTAATAATAATGAAAATTAAAGCACATAACAATCCTAACCATGCGCCAAAAGAATAGGTTAAATAAATAACAATGAACAATGAACAATGAACAACGAACAAGATGATTTTATAAATACTTTTCTTAAAACAAAAATACAAATAAAATGATAAAATAAAGATAGGGGACAAATACATAGCTAAATAATTAGGAGAAAGATAAAAGGATTGTAAACGGCCATCATAAGTTAAATCATTATTAAACCAATAAAAAAAGGAAATTAAACTTACTCCTATTCCAGACAAGAATAGAGCAAAAAATATATTTCTAATTTGTTTTTTATTTTTTATACTATCAGTCAACACTATAAAAAAAAGCAATGGGACTAGAAACCATCCTTTCCAAATGCCAGCGCTTGTTTGAATATTATTTGAGAATAAAGTGGAGATAGTAACTCCAAGAAAAATCAAAAATATAGGGTAAAACCAAAATTTATCTTCTGTAAAAAATTGAAAAATGGACTTTAATTCTGAATTAAAAAATTTCTCAATCAGCCAAATTAAAAATAATCCATAAATCATTAATTCTAAAATAGTCATTGGCACCCAGCCAATTTTAAAATTAATCAAATAAAGAGGCAGAGAGAAAACTATTAAGCAAATATTAAAATGTATGATTTTTTGAAGCATACTTTCGCAGAACAACTGTAGACAGGCCCAGGATTATCATTAACAAAGCTAAAACAACAGGGCTGTATATAGCTGTTTCAAAACAGCTATGCATTGAGAAATATAATAAAGAACCGATTAAACCAATCAAAAGGCATTTCTCTTTTTCATCGTCTGTTTTCCTTAATTTCCAGAATAATTTACTGATAGTTCCTAAAATCAAGAACAGCCAGATAAATAAAGCAAAAATTCCCATTTCGGAAAAGATATCCAAATAAAGACTATGAGCAGTAACTGGATTGCGGTAGTCAAAACGCGCATTAACTGTTAAAGAGTAATTTCCCAAACCAACTCCCTGCCAAAAATTAATTAGAGCAATTTTGCTGGATTGTTCCCACATTTCTAAGCGTCCTATATTTGAACCCTCGCTTAAATTAAAAGTTGAGTAAAAACGGTCAGAAATAGGCGTAATTGGAATAATAAAAATAATCAGAATTAGCAAAAGTAGAAAAGCCATTTTTTTATTTCTTAAATATCTATAAATCAAAAAGGCCAAAAAAATAAAACTGACTATAATGGCGATATAGGCGCCTCTAGTAAAAGTTAATAATAAGACAAAAAATAATAGGCTAAAATTTAAGAATAATATCTTTTTATTCTTGATTAGCAAAGAATAAGCTATACCTAATGGTAAAATTAATCCTAAATAAAAAGAAAACATATGCGGATCAGAAAAAAAAGAAAAAGCTCTCATAATTGTTTGGCCATTAATATTAACTAGCAAACTAGGATAAGCCAGAATCATTGCCCCTAAATTAAAACCAGAGAATATCGGCATAATATTAATTATCCAAAAAGCATAAACTTTTTCTAAGCCAAAAATAAACTGGGCTAAAAATTGGAACATACCAACAAAAGAAGACAGAATAGCGCTGCCAATTAAGATTAAAATAATCTTTTTTATCTGCTCTGATTTTTTGACCAAAGCAACAGTTAAAAAATAGAGAGGGAAAATAGATAAAAAGAAAATTATCTTTCTTAGTCCCCAAAAAATATTTTCAGCGCTAATTAAGGAAATAACAGTTAGAGTCAAAAAGAATAATAAGCTAATTGCCTGCAGGTTTTTAAAATGCAATTTGTTTCTTCCTTTTTTAATAATTATGTTTTTACATAAATAAAAAACAAACAATAAAATAATGAAAATCCTGATAGAAGCTAAATCAAAATCAGAGCTCGGGTTTAAAGCAATTTGAAAAGGAATATAAGCAATTAATAAAAGAAGCCAGATATACATATTATAACAACTCATGCCTTATTCTTTTAACTGGAATTCCGTGAATCAGCCATAAACTAATAAAATAAGCTGAAGAAGTTAGAATAATTAAGATAAATAAATTCCATTCAGGCAAAAAATAAAACATTAAGATCATTGCTAAGCCAGCTAAGCAATATTTAATCAGAGAATGAAAATAAGGTAATACCTTAAATGTCTTATAAAGTACCACTAGCATCAAAGCAGTAACAATTAATTCAGTTAAAACGGTTGTCCAAGCTGCTCCATAATAAGAGTATTTAGGAATAAAAATTAAGTTAGCAGCTAAATTAACTATTGCGCCAATTCCATAAATATAAGTTAAGCTTTTCTGCTTTTCCAAAGAAATAATCATATTAGAAAAAAGAATTCCTAAGAAAATTATGCTACCGGCGATTATTAAGATATTCAAAACGCCAGCTGACAAGATAAAATCTTTACCTGCAATTAAAACAACTATTTCTTTAGAAAGAAAGAAAATGCCGATAATTAAAGGCACAACAAACATTAATAAAAGATTTAAAGTTTCTTGTGTAATTTTTTTGAATTTCTCTCTATCAAAAAAAGCATATTTGGACATTAAAGGCATTACTAAACCAACAAACATAGCTGGGAAAAAAAGTAAACTCTCTAAAAATTTATAAGATAGATTATAAATACCAACATCAGCTAATGGCTTCATTAAAGAGAGCATAATAGTGTCTAATTTAAAATATATTACTGTAAAAACAATCGCTAAAGCCAAAGGAAGAGATTTTTTTAATAAAGATTTCCAAAAAATAAAATCAAACTGAAAAGAAATATGAATATATTTCTGACTCAAGAAAAAAACTAAAAGAAAATTAACTAAGGAACCGCCGACTAATGCGCTAATAATAGACAGAAATCCAAAACCCTGCCAAATAAAGAAAACAACTAGTCCTAATTGAATTAATCGTCCCAAAAATTCTGCCAAAGCTACTTTATCCATTCTTAAATATTTTTGGAAAATACCTATTAAAATCTGCTGGTTAGACATTAGCCAAAATCCAATTGAACCGATTAAAACACCCAATTTAATTTCTGAGGAATAAGGGAAAAAACAAACAATTAAAGGCGCTAAACAGAATATAAATAAGCCAGCAAAAAATCTTAAAGTAAAGGCATTGCTGGCTATTTTTTCTTGATTGGCCTTTGGCTTGGAAATTTCACGAACGCAAATAGAATAAAGGCCCAAATCAGCCAGAACAGTAAAGAAAAACAAAAAAGCCAAGACAGTAGAATAATAACCAAAACCAGTTTGCCCCAAATAACGGGTTATAAAACCAATAACAATTAAAGAAAGGGCTAATCCAATGATTCTAGCCCCTGTTGAAATAATCGTATTATAAGCTATTTTTTTGCCTATCATGTTACTCTGTTAATAAGGATTTAATAGTGATTTTTCTTTCTGTGCCATTGCCAATGCTTTCAGTAACTATCTGAGAATTATTAGCTAAGGCCAAATGGACAATTCTTCTGTCATACGCAGTCATTGGGCGAAGAGTTACAGCTACTTTTTCTGTTAAAACCTGTTTAGCAACATTTTCTGCCAATTCTTTTAGAAGTTCAATCTTATATTTTCGATAATTATTAACATCTAGAATAAAATGAACAAATTCACCGCTTTTTTTATTGATTATAATTCTAATTATATGCTGTAAAGCGTCTAAATTTGCTCCTGATTGACCGATTAAAAAATTAGCTTGTTCGGTTTGGATATTAGCTAAAATATTATTTTCGTCAGAAATATCAACATCTACTTTGCCATCAAAGTTCATTCTTTTTAATAAATCAATAATTGTTTCTTTGATAGTTTTTAAATTATCCATGTTAAAATTTTTAGATCTTTATTTTTGTAAAATGTTGCTGAAAAATGCCAAATAAAGTAATTATTATCCAGTAAAGAGGTAAAGCAGCTGGTAATCTCCAAGCAATAAAAACAGTTATTATTGGCATAAAATAAGTCATTTGCTGACCCATTAAAGAAGAAAAATCCATTCCACCGATTTTTAGTTTTTTTTGTCCGGCTATTTTTTTAGGCATAATCATTTTAGATTGGATAAACTGTAAAAAACCAGCCAAAATAGCCAAAGCAATACTTGCTTGAGAAAGATTAACTATGTTTAAAAACATTGGATCAAGAGAATCTGGCCTGCTAATAAAGCTATAAAGACCATCTAATTTTTGAGGGTCTAATCCAGTAAAGAAAACCCGATACAAAGCAATAAGGATAGGAAATTGCACCAGAATAGGCAAACAGCCAGTCATTGGATTTACCTTATGCTTTTTATACAAAGCCATTGTTGCTTTAACCTGCTCTTCTTTATTTTTATATTTTTTTTGAATCTCCTTTATTTCTGGCTGCAATTTAGCCATAGCTTTTTGCGATTGGATAGATTTTTTGGAAAGCGGATAAAAAATAAAGCGTATTAAAACAGTTAAAATGATAATTGATATTCCTAAATCATGACCAGGAATAGTATTATAAAGCCAGACCAGAGCATTAAATAAAGGCCGGTAAAGAACTTCATTAAAAATCGTAATTATTATATCCATATTTTTTGGTTATGTTTAAGAGAGTATATTAGCTTTTTTAAATAAACTGATTAAAGCTTTTTCAATTTCCTGATAACTTTTTTCTATTATTTCCGGATTAACTAAAATAATTATATCAAAACCAGATTTCATTTGATTTAATTTTAATCTGATTATTTCTTCTAATCTTCGTTTGATTTTATTCCTTTGAACGGCTTTTTTAGATATTTTCAAACCGATTGGAAAACCAAATCTATCTATTTCTAAATCATTTTTTAATATTTTAATCCTAATAAACTCTTGCTGATAATATTTTCCATTTTTGAATACTTTCTTAAAATCATTTTCTTTCTTTAATTTGTATTCTCTAGATAGCATAAATTGCGAAATTAGACAGTTAATTTCTTTCTTTGCTTAGCTCTCCTTTTAGATAATACTCGGCGACCGTATGATGTAGCCATTCGCGCTTTAAAGCCATGAGTTTTTTTCCTTTTGCTTTTCTTGGGTTTGTAAGTAAAAGACATAATATAGTATTTAGTATCTGATATTTAGATTAGCACTTAAGATTAATATAGTCAAATTGAGTAATTCATCCACAAGTATTTCACAATTTATTAACAAAAATCTATTTCTTTATTTTCCAGTTGTGATACAATTAAAATATTAAAATCATTGAAGCATTATGAACATTAAAGAACTCTGGCAAACAGTTTTAGGAGAGATTGAGCTGAATATTTCTAAAGCCAGTTTTATCACCTGGTTTAGAAATACCAATATCCATTCGAAAAAGGATGGCTTGATTACTGTCAATACACCAAATGGTTTTACAAAAGAGTGGCTAGAAAATAAGTATAATAAACTTATTTTAAAAATTCTCCGCAACAATTCCTCAGATATTAAAGATGTCAAATTTGTTATTAATGGAACACCTGCTCCGGATATAAAAAAGAAACAAGCCCAGCCATTGCCCAATAATCAGCTTAATTTGCAGGAATATGTTCTTGATGGAGAAACAAACTTAAACCACAAATACACTTTTAATAATTTTGTCGTTGGTTCTTTTAATGAACTGGCTCAAGCAGCCAGCAGGGCAGTTACCAAACATCTGGGAACGCTTTATAACCCTTTATTTATTTATGGAGGAGTTGGTTTAGGGAAAACACACCTTCTTCAAGCTATTGGCAATAAATTAATTCAGAAAAATCCTTCTAAAAAAATTAAATATCTTAGTTCAGAGAAATTTACTAGCGAATTAATTGACGCTATTTCGAAAAAAGGCATGGATACTTTTAAAAAGAAGTATCACAAAATAGACACTTTAATTATTGATGATATCCAATTTATTGCTGGTAAAGAAAAAACACAAGAAGAGTTTTTCAATGTTTTTAATGCGCTTTATCAAAAAAATAAGCAAATTATTATCAGTTCTGACAGGCAGCCCAAAGCGATTTCAACGCTGGAAGAACGTTTGCGGTCCCGCTTTGAAGGAGGAATGATTGCTGATATTAGTTGTCCTGACTTAGAAAGCAGAATAGCTATTTTAAAAAATAAAGCTAAAGAAAAAAGTGTAAAAATTAATGATGATGTCTTAAATTATATTGCCGTTAATATCCAAAAAAATATTAGAGAATTAGAAGGAGGCCTCAATAGAATAATTGCTTTTTCTCAAATACACGGGATTGATCCAGACATTAAAGCAGTGTCCAAAATATTATCACAAATAATCAATGCTCCTAAAAGAATGACTAACTTGAAAACAATTATTAAAACGGTTTCAGATTTTTATGATGTTAATAGCAGTGATTTATTAAATCATTCCCGGAAAAAAGAACTAGTTAAGCCGCGGCAAGTAAGTATGTATTTAATTAGAAAAGAATTAAGCGGTTCTTATCCATATATAGGAGAAAAATTAGGAGGACGCGACCACACAACAGTAATATATGCTTGTAGAAAAATTGACAAAGAGATTCAGGAAAGCGAATCGTTCCAACATGAAATTAATTTAATTAGAGAGCAATTATATAATAATTAAATCGTTATTAAAAATATGCAAATAATTTGCTTACAAGAAAATTTAAAATACGCTCTGAATATTGTTGAACGTATTATCGGAAGAAATTTAACTTTGCCTATATTAAATAATCTTCTTTTATCTATTGAAAATAATAAATTAAAGATATCTTCAACAAATTTAGAAATAGGCATTAATTGCTGGGTGCCAGGCAAGATACAAAAAAAAGGCAGCATTACTGTGCCAGCCAGATTAATAAGTGAATTTGTTAATAATTTACCCAACAAAAAAATTGAGTTAAAAGTTAAAGATAAAAACCTAGAGATAAAATGCGAAAAATTTAAAGCTATTTTTAAAGGATTGCCAGCTGATGATTTTCCGATTATTCCTAAAATTGAAGATAAGCCCTTAATAAAAATTCAAGGAAATATCTTGAAAAATGCATTTTCTCAAGTAGTAGAAATGGCTTCTCTTTCTGAATCAAGACCGGAGATTTCCGGCATTTTTATGAAGTTTGACAAGGATTTCATTAAATTAGCAGCCACAGACAGTTTC
>CAZYQY010000005.1:0-39578 GCA_964649795.1 uncultured Candidatus Saccharibacteria bacterium | reverse complement strand
CTGGCTATCACGAACCAATTGAAATAATTAATAAAACAATGATTGTAATAAAAAAAATATGAAAAAAATAGATATAAAATCAGCAGAGTTTATAAAAGGAATTATTGGCACAGACAAGATATTAGATGACACTAAAGCGCAGATTGCTTTTATTGGTCGTTCTAATGTTGGCAAGTCAAGTGTAATAAACTCGCTTATTAATAGGAAAAATTTTGTTAAGTCCGGCTCAAAACCAGGGAAAACAAGACAGATAAATTTCTTTTTAATAAACAGAAAAGTTTATTTTGTTGATTTGCCAGGTTATGGATTTATGAAAATAGACTTAAAAAAGAAAGAGAAAATCAGGAAATTGATGATTTGGTATTTATTCCGTTCAGAAGTTAAATTAAAAAAAGCAGTTTTGATTATTGATGCTAAAGTAGGGCCAACTGAATTTGATATGGAAATGTTAGACCTGTTGAAAAAAAGCCAGCATAAAGTTATAATTATAGCAAATAAGGCTGATAAGCTGAAAAAGAAAAAAATAAACAAACAATTGGAAATAATTCAGTAAAAGATAAATGACAATGATGTTGTTCTTTATTCAGCAAAAACAAAACAAGGTCGGAATGAACTTTTGAATAAAATATTTGAGAATTAAATTATGTCTGATTATTATAATCCAAAACGCACATACGGGATTTTCAATCCTGATTCAAAAGAAGCTTTTAAATTAAGTCGTTCTAAGATTGACTTATTTTTAAATTGTCCTCGTTGTTTTTATATAGACCGCAGATTAGGAGTTAACAGGCCTCCTATGTTCCCTTATACTCTTAATTCAGCAGTTGATACTCTATTTAAAAAAGAATTTGATATTCATCGCGCTAAAGGCGAAGCTCATCCAATGATGAAGAGTTATAAGATTGATGCTATTCCTTTTCAGCATGAAAAAATAGATGATTGGAGGAATAATTTTTCTGGCATTCAATTCTTGCATGAGCCAACTAATCTTTTAATATTCGGAGCAATTGATGATGTATGGATTAATCCTCAAAAAGAATTAATTATTGTTGATTATAAATCCACAGCAAAAAGTGGCGAGATAAACCTTGATGCTGAATGGCAAATAGGATATAAGAGGCAAATGGAAATTTATCAATGGCTTTTTAGAAGAAATAATTTTAAGGTTTCTGATACTGGATATTTTGTTTATGCAAATGGCAAAACAGATAAAGAAGCATTTGACTCTAAATTGGAATTTGATGTTAAAATATTGCCATACAAAGGAGATGATTCGTGGGTGGAAGAAACAATTATTCAAGCTCATAAATGTTTGATGGGAGATGAGATTCCTTTGCATGATCCTGATTGCGATTATTGCGGTTATTCTAAGGAACGCAGCATTGCTGTTAATTCAAATTTAAATTCTAAATAATAAATATTATGCTGCCAGAAAAATGGGAAAATTTAGTAGGAGATATTAAAGATGATTTTGAAGTAGAAGAGCATAAAAAAGAGCATTCTGATGAACATGGGGGGACAGATACAGAATATATCATTTTTAAAGGACCATTAGGCAGGACTAAATTAGAATTTGTGACTAAGCCGGTAGTTTTAGATAAAAAAACTACCTATTCAGGAAGAATTGGCTCTGAAACAAAAGTGGAATATGTTTATAGTGAAGACGAAAAAAGCAATAAGCTAATTGCTTATAAATGGAGCGACGCAGAAGAAGATTGGGTTGAAATAGATACAAAAAATTTTGCAGAATAATCTACGATGATAATTAATAATCCTGAAAAAATTGAAAAAGCTGAAATAATAGTAGGGATTCCTTCGTACAATGAGTCAGAAACGATTGGTTTTGTTGTTGAACAAATTAGTTTGGGATTAGAAAAATACTTTCCAAATAAACAAAGCATTATTATTAACGTAGATAATAATTCTGCTGATGGGACCAAACAGGCATTTTTTAAAGCCAAATCAAATATCCCTCAAATCTATATTTCTACAGACAAAGGCATTAAAGGAAAAGGTTATAACTTCCATAACCTTTTTTCAATGATGAAAAAATTTGAAGCTAAAACCGGCTTAGCTCTTGATGCTGATTTAAAAAGTATTAAACCTGATTGGATTAAAAAAATGGCTGAACCTATTTTTGAAGGATATGATTTTGTTACCCCTTATTATGCTCGCGATAAAATTGATGCGACTATTACTAATCACTTAGTTTATCCTTTAACGTATGGTCTTTTGGGCTGGGATATTCGTCAGCCAATTGGCGGTGATTTTGCTTTTTCTTCTAAAATGGCTAATGTTTGGTTAAAAAAGAAATGGAGTCAAACAACTTATCAATTCGGCATAGACATTTTTATGAGTTTAACTGCATTTTTTAATAGAATGGAAACATGCCAAGTTAATTTGGGTTCTAAAATTCATAATCTGTCTAATCCTAAATTAGGGCCAATGTTTTCTCAAGTATCAGGAACTCTTTTTAAAATGATTTCCGAGAATTTTAATCATATTAAAAGAAATATTGAAATCAAAAAAATACCTATTAAAGGAGATGATCAATTGCCGGCTTTATCTAATTCTTTGCCAAATAAAGAATTATTTAGAAAGATTTTCTGGGATAATTTAGATTCTTTTTGGCCAACAATTAAACAAGCTGTTAGTAAACCAGTTTATGAAAAATTGAATAAGATCCGTAAAGAGAAACAAGGGGAAATTGGTTTGGATCTTTGGACTAAAATTGTTTATGATTTTCTCTGTTCTTATCCAGGGTCTAAAGATAAATTTATCTTAATTGATTCATTGGGTTGTCTTTATTTTGGAAGAATGGCTCGGTTTTTTATTGAGAATGGGCATTTAGCTCCTACAGAAGTTGAGCAAGTAGTTATTAAACGAGCTAAGTATTTTTTCAAAAAAAGAGATTATTTTCTAAAGAAAAAAGATGAAAAATTATGCTAAAATTGGCAATCGCAAAGGCAAGCCGGGTTATAGGACGCCGTCAAGATTCCAAGTAAAAGAACATTATGCTAATAAAAGTAAAAGTTTTTCCTCAAGCAGGACAAGAACAGATAGTAAAAAAAGCAGAGGATAGTTTTGAAGTTTGGGTTAAACAAAAACCAGTTCAGGGACAAGCTAATAGGGCAGTAATCAGCGCTTTGGCTGATTATTTTAAAATCCCAAGAGAAAACATTAAATTAATTAAGGGATTTAAGCAGAGGAATAAGATTTTTGAAATAAAAGTCTGACCAGGCACGGCCTTTCTCGCACAACCTTGCTTCGCAAGGATGTTGCTCTTTAAGGCCATGCCTGTCAGCATTACTATGAATTTAATTATTGACTTGTCTAAAAAAGAGCCGTGTCTTGTCTTAAAACAAGACAAGAGGAAAATTGACAGCCATCAATGGACTGGGCTTTATCAATTAAGCGAGACATTAATTTTAGAAATTGATAAATTTTTAAAAAAGAATAAAATTAAATTAGGAAATATAAAAGAGATAAAAGTAATCCCAAGCAAAGAATCATTAGTCAGCACCCGGATTGCCAAAGCTGTGGCTTTAGGGTTGAAGATATAAAGGCAACTATCGCCTCTGAACATTGACAAAAAATCATAATCTATTTCTGATAAGATATAAGAAAACAAAAACAGGCCAGTTGGTGCTGACCTGTTTGTGCCTATTATTTCTTTTTTAAAAGATATAATAGAATTAAAACTATTATTATTTGTTCCATTTTAATTTTGGTATCAAAATGGCAAATACATTTACTCTTATATCTTATCAAAAGTAGATTAAAAAGTAAATAAAAAAGAACATACAAGTTGCCATTAGTGTCGCTCAGTCAAACAAAATCTTCGTAGGGAAATTATTTGCTTAGCACTTCAACCGTTGGTGGTGTAGGTATTAGGTGTCCATAACCCCTGACGGTGGCAGAACATTGTATGTTCTGTATAAATATTATTATGTTTTTTAAAATTTGTCAACCTTTTGTGGAAAAAATACAATAGAGATAAAAATTAAAATCATAATAGAAAAAGAATGGTAATTATTTTGCCCTTAATCGTTTTTTATGATATTATAAAAACAAAGGAAGGGGGTGAAAAAATAGCCATTCTCAAAAATAGTTATTTAACTTTATTGTATGAGGGTGGTTTTTATTGTTTATGCCTAGAATAATTATTAAAAGAAATCACAAAAACTCAATAGATGTAGTTCGTTATATAATCTACAAATATAATTTTGACGGAGAACCTATTACGAATTTAAAATTACAAAAAATATTATATTATGTTTATGTTTGGCAATTAGTTAAAAATCATAAAATATGTTTTAACGAAAAATTCCAAGCTTGGCCTATCGGACCCGTCCTTTACTCTGTTTATAAGGAATTAAGAAAATTCGGTTCGTCTCCAGTGCCTTCAACTATTACAAAAATAAAGAATGAAAAGGATGTTGATAATTTAAAAAAAGTATTAGGAAATGAATTAGTGGATATAATTGATTGGATATACGAAAAATATGGTCAATTAACTGCATTCCAGTTAGTTATGATTACTCATAATGAATCCCCTTGGTTAAATGCAAGAAGGGGGTTAAATCCCACTGAAACATCAACAGATATAATTTCAGATGAGGATATAATTCAATATTACAGCAAAATTGATGAATAAGAAAAAAAATCTTAATTCAACCACCGAGTTAGAAGATGTAAAGATAAAATTCAGTTTTGAATTTTATGATACTAGTAAAAAATATTGTTTGAGTTGTTGGGAGAAAGAACAAATATTTAAAGCATTAGATAGATTAAAAGATGTAAATACAAAAACTTATAATGAAATGATAATGAGTAGTGGCGTATATCGTTTTCACGAAGTTGACTGGAGCAAGACCAAAGAGAAAAATGGATTTCCTGACAAGCGAGTTGATGGATTGCCTTCATTTCAATTCGCACTGTTGAATATTAATAGCCAAAAAACTAGGGTATTTGGTGGTTTGTCTAAAAATATATTTTATATTGTTTGGTTTGATTTAAACCACGACATATATGGGTAAAAATTATACAAACAAAGATAAATTTTTTGATTATTTGGATAAGGCTATAAATCCTTATTCACAATCTTCTTCAATAAAGAAGAAAAAACAAAAGCGTGTTGGTGATTATAGCGAAAAGCAAACTCATCAACATAAAGTTGAAGATACTTTGGCGAAACAACGTGATAAGTCCCAGAGAGAGAACGCTTAAGTTGTCCCCAAAAGTTTTCAATAGTATTAGTATGTATAAAATTATCCTTTCCTTTAGCCCATTGTTTTCTTGAATGTTTGACAGCACCTTTTTGATAACCAAAATGCCTAATTCTTTTATAAGCAGGCCATTCATCAGTCATAAGATAACTACCACGTTTAACATTCTTTTTAATATTATTCAATAAAGTATGATTTTGTAAATTATCTATCTTTTTAGCAATAACTCCACCGCCTTTTTCAACCATTCCCGTAATAGCAGTTTTGTTTGACATTTTAGAGCTCATTCTACGTCTACCACCAATATAAGTTTCGTCAACTTCCACAATTCCCGACAAGGCAATACTATCATTCATTAAAGTTCTTATTTGTTTAGCCATACGCCAAGCAGTTTTATATGACACTCCGACATGTCTTTCAATCTCTTTAGCGGCCACTCCATTTTTAGACACACTAAACAGGAACATAGCATAAAACCAAGAACGTAAAGAAGTAGAGCTATTTTCAAAAATAGTTCCAACCAAAGGATAGATATGAGTATTTTTAGAATTAGTGTAGCATTTTCGTCCTTTAACACGATAATATCCTTTTAAGTCAGGATATTTATATTTAAAAATATAATCCAAACACGCATTATCATCAGGAAACTGATTATTAAAATGTTTTATTGTATATTTTGTGGACATTTTATTAGCTTATTTAAGCCATTCTTATGCTATTGACAAGAGGTACAAGACATAATAAACTTATAATAAGTGTCAAAATCTTCGTAGGGAAGTTATTTGTTCACAAGTGTGCCGCAGGTGAGATTTGAACTCACAAACTCTAGGGAGAGTGGCAATTTACGAAATTGCTGTGTATACCTATTCCACCACTGCGGCTTGTGAATACAAAAAGCGCTTTTAATCTTTGCGGGTTGGAAGTGCTTTTTGTATTCAACAAGTCAGTATATCAAATGGTGGAATTAGCGTCAATGTCAATTGTGGGGATAGCTTTAACTCATTTTCTTATTTAATTGTCAATGCTTGTGTGGGATAGTTGCCAATATAAAATTCTTGCTTTTTTACTGTTTCTGTTTTATAATTAAACCATGAAAATTTAGTTTTGCTGTACATTAACTTTTAAATAAAAGGGGGATAAGATGGCGAAAATAGGTGAATTTTTAGATAGTCTGTATAGACAGATTGAAGGAGATTCTGACGCACGGATATTCTTTGACTGCTTTTTGAGAGAGAGTCTTGTTATAGAGCTTAATAAGCATACAGAGGGCGGTTCGGTTGATCTGGAAATGGATATCGCTGATAAGCGAACTTGGAAAGCTATTTACATAATTGCCGCGGAGATTCTCTGGGATGCGGCCTCAAGAAATCATTCTGAAGTTCACCCTGACATTTTTCAAGAAGCAAATAGTTTATCATTGGCATTTTGCCAAGAGATAGAAAAATGTTTGGGGAATAATATGGAATTCATCCCAATCGAGTCACCAACTGAAATGATGGCCAAAGAGGGTCTCGTAAAAATTGAAGGTGGCTATGTCAAGTTTACCCCAAAAGGAGGACAAATGGCAAAAAAGATTGAAGAACAGTTTAAAGAGCCCGAATGATAATAAAGAAACCATTTAAACAGAAAAGGAGGAATGATAATGGAAGCAAAAGATAGAATTATTTTTGCGGCTGATATGGATAACATTGAGGATTTAAAGAGATATCTCCAAGTGTTGTCCGGTCATATTGGAGTGGTAAAACTGGGCATGGAGATTCTAACTATGGCTATGATCGAAGGAGTGCCGGTTATTCAGACTGCGCTGGATAATTTTGAAGGGAAAATTATGATTGACTTGAAGTTTGGTGATATCCCCCGAACTGTAGCTGGAGCAGCCAAGGTAGTGGCCAGAAATTCAGCTGAAAAAAGAATTTTCGGCTTTACTATCCATTGTTCCAAAGGATTGGAGATGATTCAAAAAACAGTGGAAGCGGTCAATCAGTTCAGCCTTTCAGATTATCAGCCATTAGTTTTAGGGGTGACTGTTTTAACTTCAATTGACGATAGAATCTTAGAAGAAGAGGTAATGACTGATTACTCTAGCCGGCAATTAGTAGTTCACTATGCCGGATTAGCTGAAGAAGCTGGGGCAAAAGGAATAGTCTGTTCTCCATTAGAAACAGCCCAGGTTTTAGCTATCTATCCAGGATGTACAGTAGTGAACCCCGGTATCAGATTCGCCGGTTCTGAAGTCCAAGATCAGAAGAGAGTAAATACTCCAGGAGCGGCTATTGCCGCTGGTGCTAAATATGTGGTCATGGGAACCGATTTAAGAAAAGGAGACCCAATAGCCAATGCTCGGAGAGCAGCCGAAGAGATTGCCAGAACAATGCAAGTATTATAGCCAAAGGCCGGGTTTCTTTTTTAAGAGACCTGGCTAAAACTTATTAACTGGTATGACAAGAAGGAGGTAGAGAGATGAAAAAGGATATTGATTATTATTTTTCTTTAGAAGAGAAAAAACTTCTTATTTCTATGCGGCAAGCGGGCATTATTAAGGTAGGCGAGCTAACTCAATTAAAGGATGAATCTATGTCCCCTATTTATGTGGATATGAGGGATAAGTTGACTGATGAGCATCCAGAACTGCTACCATTAGTTGGTTCAGCTTTCGCCCATTTGGTAATCATTCCTCCTGCTACTAGACCGTTATCAAATAGGCAGGTAGTTATTGGCGTGCCTGACGCTGCTTATCCTTTAGCAGCGGCAACGGCAACTATGGCTGCCTTAGAAGGACTGCCAATTTCTTTATTGGTGCAGAGAAAATCTCCTAAAGCCCATGGAACGGCTGGCCAGAAAGAAAAACTGGTCATTGGTAAACCCAAACCCAAACGAGAGTACAATCTTATAGACGATGTTATCACTACTTCCAAGAGCAAGAGAGAATCCATCGCTATTATGGAGAATGAAGGATTTAAGATAAAACGAGTTTTTGTCTTTTTTGACCGGCAACAGGGTGGAGGAGAAAGCCTACTCAAAGATGGCTATGAATTTCACGCCGTCTTCAAGTTAATGGAGGTAGGAAAACTCTTTTTAGACGAGGGTTTAATTACCTCAAAACAATATAGTGACGTGATAAAATTCATCGATACCCATCAAGTAGAATAGAAAATAATTATCTTCAACAGACCTGTTGGATGAGAGAAAAATCTTATCTGACGGGTCTTTTTATTATTATTATTTTCATGATAACTTTTTTCGTTCTTGGTTTGTCAAATGCGGCGAAGTTAGTAAGCAATATAATATTTGACAAAGAATTCGCGCCCTTTTTTATTTGGGGAAATGAAGTATAATAAAAATATGACCTCATTGGAAAAATCTATTTTATCTACTTTGGCGTATTATGATGTTTTAGGACGGCCTTTGACTGGCTGGGAAATTTTTAAATATTTAATACAGTCATGGGGAAGTTCAGAATTACTTAGCCACTTTTCTATTGCTCCTCATAATAATAGATTAAAAGATGTTTTAGAAACTTTAGGAAAAAGCCCAGAATTAAATAAATTAATCAGCCAAAAAAATGGCCTTTATTTTTTTAAAGGCCGTCAAAAGATTGTTAAGCAAAGAATTGAAAGGCAAAAAATGGCTGATCAAAAATGGAAAAAAGCCAAACGATTGGTTAAAATGCTTCAAGTAATTCCTTTTATCCGTTCAGTGATTGTGAGTGGCTCATTAGCCATGAATAATACAAAAAATGAATCAGATATAGACCTTTTGATTATAACTAAAGCTGGACGCATCTGGACTTGCCGCGGATTAATTACTCTCTTTGTACATATAATTGGCCAGCGCCGCCATGGTAATTTAACTAAAGACCGAATTTGCCTTAATCATTATTTAACTGATAAATCTCTTAAAATACCATTCAAAAGTCTATACAATGCCCATACATACGCACATTTAGTCCCTTTGCTAGATTTATTGTTAGACCCTAAGGGTCTAACACTTTATAAACAATTTCAGCGAGCCAATAAATGGATTAAAGATTATTTAGTTTTCTATCCTGAAGAGCAAAATGGTTATTTAAAAAAAATTAAGCCAAATCAATCTTTTTATTTTTTAAGAGAAATTAGAGAAATTATTCTTGACAAATCAATTGGTAATGGAGTAGAATTTATCTTAAAGAAATTCCAACAGAGGCGAATTAAAAAAGATCCTTTGACTTATCAAGCTGGCGGCAGAGTTGTTTTTAATGATAAGCAATTAGAATTCCATCCAGATTCGCCAGAAAAATGGATTTTGGAAAAATATAATCAAGAAATGGAAGAATTAGGGTTGATTGAATTAGCCAACGAGAAAGATTCAGGCTTGACAGTTTGAGCAATTTTGATTAAGATAAAGTAAAATAGAAACAAAAGGTAATAGATAATAAACATATTGTATAATGTTTTTTTGTTTGCTGTTTGTTGCTTTTTGTTTGTTGATTCTATGAATATTAAACCTTTAGGAGACAGGGTTCTTATTGAACCAATTTCAGTTGAAGATAAAACTGAATCAGGAATTATTTTGCCTGATACAGCTGATAAAGAAAAACCAGAAGAAGGCAAGGTTATAGCAGTTGGTCCAGGCCGGCCCAATAAGCCAATAGGCGTTAAAAAAGGCGATAAAGTCCTCTTTACTAAATACGGGCCAAATGAAATTAAAATTGATAATAAAGAATATTTAATTGCTAAAGAAGAAGATATTTTAGCAATATTAGAATAATTAACATTTAAAATTATGGCAAAACAAATTAAATTTGATGAACAAGCCAGACGCCAGCTTAAGAAAGGCGTTGATAAATTAGCTAATGCAGTTAAAGTAACATTAGGTCCTAAGGGCCGCAATGTTGTTTTGGATAAAGGTTTTGGTTCTCCGGAAATTACTAATGACGGAGTAACTATTGCTAAAGAAATTGAATTAGAGAATAAATTTGAGAACATTGGCGCAGAGATTGTTAAAGAAGTGGCCAGCAAGACAAATGATTTGGCTGGAGATGGAACAACTACAGCCACTTTATTAACTCAAGCTATTGTTACTCAGGGCTTAAAAAATGTTACTGCTGGAGCTAATCCCTTGGCTCTTAAGCGCGGCATTGAAAAAGGGGTTAGATCTATAATAGAGTCACTTAAAAAAATGGCTAAAACAGTGGCTGGGAAAGCAGAAATTGCCCAAGTAGCTACTATTGCAGCTGAAGATCCTGAAATCGGCAATTTAATTGCTGAAGCTATTCAGGAAATCGGCAGAGAAGGCGTTATTACTGTAGAAGAATCACAAACTTTTGGCTTATCAAAAGAAACTGTTAAAGGAATGCGTTTTGATAAGGGGTATGTTTCTCCATATATGATTACAAATGCTGAACGCATGCAAGCAGAATTTGATGACCCACATATTTTAATTACTGATAAAAAAATATCCAGCATTCAGGAAATTTTGCCTTTATTGGAAAAAATTACACAAAGCGGGAAAAAAGATATTGTGCTTATTGCTGATGAAGTTGATGGCGATGCTTTGGCTACTTTGGTTGTTAATAAATTAAGAGGCACTTTTAATGCTTTAGCAATTAAAGCGCCTGGTTTTGGAGATAGACGGGAAGAAATGCTTGAAGATATTGCTGTTTTGACTGGTGGACAAGTTATTTCTGAAAAAGTTGGATTAAAATTAGAAAATACTGAACTTAAGATGCTTGGCAATGCTCGCAGGGTAATTGCAGATAAGGAAAATACAACTATTGTTGAAGGAAAAGGCAATAAATCGGAGATTGAAGCAAGAATTAATCAAATTAAAACTGAATTAGACAGAAGTGATTCTGACTTTGACAAAGAAAAATTACAGGAACGGCTGGCTAAATTAGCTGGTGGAGTAGCTGTTCTTAAAGTAGGCGCAGTAACAGAATCTGAACAGAAGTATAAACAAGCTAAAACTGAAGATGCTTTAGCTGCTACTAAAGCAGCTGTTGCTGAAGGGATTGTTCCAGGTGGCGGTGTTGCTTTAATAAGAGCTATTAAGTCATTAGATGATGTTAATGTTAAAGGAGAAGCAAAAATTGGTTTATCTATTTTGAAAAGAGCTTTAGAAGAGCCATTAAGGCAGATTGCTAATAATGCAGGCCAGGATGGTTCAGTAGTTGTTGATGAAGTTAAAAAGAAATCTGGCGCTTATGGCTATGATGCAGCTAAGAATAAATACAGAGATTTATTTGAAGCAGGTATTATTGATCCAACCAAAGTTGTCCGTTCTGCTTTAGAAAACGCTGCTTCAGCAGCAGCTATGCTTTTAACTACTGAATGCGTAATTACAGATTTGCCTGAAAACAAAGATACAACGCCTCCAATGGGTGGAGGAGGAATGCCAATGGGCGGAGGAATGCCTGGAATGATGTAATAATTAAATAGAAGTCGTTAAATAGAGGCCGTGCTTTGAAACATACAACCTTTGCAAAGATTGTATGTTTCAAAGCACGGCCTCTTGTATTTGCAAAACCATTCAGAGAATAGTATAATAAAGAAAAAATAAAGACAATTTTAATAATACCTGGGGCAGGTTTGTTTAGATTTTTGATTTAAAAATTTAGAAAAACTTGTTTTCAGATAAAAATATGGGACGTTTTTTATGGATTATTATTGGTATAGCCATTTTAATTATCTTTTGGCTAATTGCTGTTTATAACAGCTTAATCAAATTAAGGAATCGGACAGACGAAGCATGGTCAGACATAGATGTCCAGCTAAAAAGACGATATAATTTGATTCCTAATTTAGTACAAACAGTTAAAGGTTATGCCAAGCATGAAAGAGAGCTTTTTGAAAATGTTACTAAAGCCAGAACCGCGGCTATGGGCGCGCAAACAATGGAAGAGCATGGCAAAACAGAAAACATGCTATCTGGCGCCTTAAAATCTCTTTTTGCTGTAGCAGAAAATTACCCTGATTTAAAAGCTAATCAGAATTTCTTAGAACTGCAAAGAGAATTAAGTGATACAGAAAACAAAATTCAGGCAGCCAGACGATTTTTCAATGGCAATGTAAGAGATTTCAATATTAAAATTGAGACATTCCCAAATAATTTAGTAGCTGGGATGTTTAATTTTAATAAAAAAGATTTCTTTGAAGTTCAAGAGGCAGAGGTCCGTAAGCCGGTTAAAGTAGGGTTTTAAGAAAAGATATGCCTACTCTTTATACCCATAAAGATTCAAATGTTCGAAAAACATGGATATTGATTAGTATATTTTTAGTTTTTATTATTGGCCTTGGATGGGTTTTCTCTTATCAATTTGAAAGTCCGATTATTTTAGTAATAGCAGTAATCTTTAGTTCCTTGATGAGTTTTACTTCTTATTGGTATTCAGATAAAATTGTTTTAAGAATGAGCAAGGCTAAAAAGATTGAAAAAAAAGATAATCCAGAATTATATCGTTTAGTTGAAAATCTTTGTATTACAGCTGGCTTACCTTTGCCTAGAATATATATTATTGATGAAATGGCGCCTAATGCTTTTGCTACTGGTCGCAATGCTGAACATGCAGTAATTGCCGTAACCAGAGGGCTTTTGGAAAAATTAGAACGTTCTGAATTAGAAGGCGTTTTGTCTCATGAATTAAGCCACATTGGCAATAGAGATATTCTTTTACAGACTGTCGTAGTTATTTTGGTTGGTATGGTTGTTTTGCTTTCTGACTGGTTTGTCCGTTGGAGTGTTTTTGGGAGAGGTAAACGCAGTAATCGAGGAGGAGGCCAATTTGCCGGCATTATGATTTTAATTGGTTTTGCTCTGGCTATTTTATCTCCTTTAATTGCCGCTTTAATTCAATTGTCCATTTCACGCAAAAGAGAGTTTTTAGCTGATGCCAGCGGTGCTTTATTGACCCGTTATCCAGAAGGATTAGCCAGTGCGTTAGAGAAAATATCAGCAGACCAGACACCCTTAAAAGCAGCTAACAAAGCCACAGCTCATTTGTATATTAGCAACCCTTTTAAGGGCAAAAAATTTTCTAAATTATTTATGACTCATCCGCCAATTAAGGAACGAGTTAACGCCCTGCGGGGAATGGAGATATAATTATGGGATTATTTTCAAGCAGTAAAAAAATAACACTGGCTGATTATAAAGACATTTGGACGCCTTTTTGTTTTATTGATGAATCAGGAACCTTAGATGTAAAAAGTCAACCATATTTTACAGTAGGGATGATAAAATGTTCACAACCATATTATTTGCAACGAAAAATAAGATATATAAGATCTAAGAATAGGTTTTGGTGGGAATTGAAATTCAATAATCTTAATAAAGTTAAAATAAGCACTGCTTTAGAAATTTTAAATACTTTATTTGAAACAAGAAGTATAAAATTTGCTTCTTATACAATAAATAAAAAGAATAATTATTTCAAAAAAGAATTCAGCGAAAATCCTTGGATTGCCTATGAACAAATTGCTAAACAATTATTAATTGGAAATTTAGGCAAAAACGAAGTTTTAATAGTTTTAGCAGATGATATAACTACGCCGAAAAATATTAAGTTCGAAGTCAATGTTAAAAGTAGCGTTAATGATAGATTTAAAAGATTAGCTATTGCCGGTGTTTGCCGCTTAGATTCAAAGACAAATGATTTATTACAGTTAACAGATTTGTTAATCGGATCCATAAATTACGAGTTACTTCTTAAAGAAAAAATCATTAATAAATCATCACTATACAAAGGTAAGTTTGTAGAACAATTTAAAAATAATTTAGGTATTAAAACCTTAACAGAGGGATTTCGTAATTACGCTTTTAATATTCACTATCATCGTAGTGAATAATACAAACGAAAAAGGGCCATTGACCAATCGAGTCAACGCCCATTTTCAATACTGTATTATAAAGATAACAAAAATAGATATTCTTGTCAAGTGGATATCAAAATTATTTAAAAAAACAAATATATGGGATTATTTTCAAGCAGTAAAAAAATATATCGTGATGATTTTAAGAAAACATTGCGAAAAATTCCGCAGTTATCTCCAAATGAACAAAATTACGTGGAAGGCATTTTTAATGACTCTTTAAAAGACGGCTTAAGCGAGTATGAGATAAAAAAAGAAATTAGCCGTTTAAAAAATGTTTCAGGCGATTCTATAGATTCCTCTGAAATAAAAAAACTGAAAAAGAAATTATTAGAGCATTTTAAATAGGAGAGGTCGCATAGAGGCCTAGTGCGCCCTCGAAAATAATAATTTTCTTTAAAGCGGTGGGGTGTCTGAGCGGCTTAAAGAGCACGCTTGGAAAGCGTGTGTGCAGCAATGTACCGCGGGTTCGAATCCCGCCCCCACCGCTTTGTAGAAAATATATTTTCGGGAGAAAGCAGGTATACCTTTATTGGTATCGCGGGTTCGACTCCCGCCCTCTCCGCCATGAAAATTAAATATAGAGAGCTTCACCGGATTGATTCCACAGCTATAATTTATAAAAAAGTGGAAGGGGAGTATAAATATTTAATAACTCAAAGGAGTTTTGATAAAAAAGCTTTCCCTGGTTTATGGACTGTGCCTGGAGGCGGACTAGAAGTAGATGATTATATTAATACAAAAAAAACAACTAAAGATCATTGGTATTTTGCTATTGAAAAATCTTTACATCGAGAAGTCAAAGAAGAGGTTAATTTAGCGGTTGGCAAGATAGATTATTTATTAGATATGATTTTCATAAGGCCTGATGGAATTCCTGCTATTATTTTAAGCTGGTATTGTCCTTATAAATCAGGCAAAGTTAAATATGACAAGGATACAATCAACCATGCCTGGGTAACAGCTAAACAAGCTAAAGAATATAATTTAATTGAAGGGATTTTAGAAGAAATTGGAATGGTTAATAAAATATTAAAAGGACAGAATAAAAACAGAGTTAAATTTAATAAGAAATGAAAAAATGACATCGCCAGTTGATGAGATTAAGAATAAACTTGATATAGTTGATGTAATTGGAGGATATATCAAATTGCAAAAGGCCGGGCGTAATTATCGGGCTTCTTGTCCTTTTCATTCAGAAAAAACGCCTTCTTTTATGGTTTCTCCGGAAAGACAATCATGGCACTGTTTTGGCTGCGGGAAAGGAGGTTCAATTTTTGATTTTATTATGGAAATAGAAGGAGTGGAATTCGGCGATGCTTTGCGAACTTTAGCCCAAAGGGCTGGAGTAGAATTAAAAAAACTTGATCCAGTTATATCAGCTAAATTAAAAACTGAAAGAACTAGATTATATGAAATTTGTGATTTATCCACTCGTTTTTTTATTAAACAATTAGAAAGCAAAACTGGTAAAAATATTCAAAAATATTTATCTGGACGTGGAATAAAAGCAAAAACAATAAAAGATTGGCAAATTGGCTATGCTCCTGACCAATGGAATTCTTTAACAGATTTTTTAAAAAATAAAGGATATTTTGAAAAAGAAATTTTAAAAACAGGACTGATTGTTGAAAGCGATAAAAGAACAAGCAGTAACAAATATTATGACCGGTTTCGAGACAGAATTATTTTTCCTATTAAAGATATTAATGGGATAATAGTAGGTTTTACTGGTAGAGGAAATCCTGCTCATCCTGATGAACGAATGGGCAAATATATTAATACGCCTAATACCCTTATTTACGATAAAAGCCGTATTTTATACGGCTTAGACAAAGCTAAATTAGACATTAGAAAAAATAATCTTTGTGTTCTAGTTGAAGGACAAACTGATGTTATTATGGGGCATCAGGCCGGCTTTAACAATATAATAGCGAGTTCAGGAACTGCTCTTACTCAAGAACAGCTGAAAATAATTAAACGTTATACAGACACTTTAGTCATGGCTTTTGACATGGATATCGCTGGAGAAATAGCCACAGAACGAGGATCTGATTTAGCCCTTCAGCTTGGCTTCAATCTTAAAGTAATTAGATTGCCTGATAATCAGGACCCGGCTGACTGTTTTCAAAAGAATGTTTCAATTTGGCCAAAAGAAGTTAAGAAAGCCCAAAGCTTAATTGAATTTTATTTATCCAATGCTTTTTCTAAAAATGATTTATCAACAGCTGAAGGCAAAAAAAAAGCATCTCAAATTCTTTTGCCAATTATTAAAAAAATACCTAATAGAGTTGAACAAGCCCATTGGCTGCAGAAAGTAGCTTCAAAATTAAAAGTTCAAGAGGAAGTTTTAATTGAAGATATGGATAAAATAAAAGAAGTTACAAACAATATTATTCAAAACGAAAAGCCAATCCCAAAACAGAGGCCCAATCTTGAAGAATATACTTTAGGCCTTGTTCTAGCATATCCAGAAGCGCTTAAAGAATGCCGGAAACAAGCATATTCTTTATTTATTGACCCAAATTTAGAACAGATATTTAATGTTTTGAAAGATAATCGGACTAAAAAAATCAATCTAAATAATTTTAAAAAAGATTTAACTCTTGATTTAACAGACAAAGTAGACCATCTTATTTTCGGAGCAGAAGCGCAAAAAGAAATGATAGACGAATTTAATCCTAAAAAAGAAATAAAATTCTGTTTTAAAGAATTAAAAAAACGCTATTTTCAAGAAAAATTAAATAAGTTAAATTTATCTATTCAAGAAGCTGAAGGGAAAAAAGATAATACTTCTCTTAAAAAATTAACTAAAGAATTTAATAAATTAGCTAAACAAGTAATTTAATAATATGGTTAAAAAAACTAAGCAACCAAAAAGCAAACCAGTTAAGCGTAGAAAAAAAGAATTAATTGACCAAGGAAAAATCCAAGAGCTGATTAACCGAGGCAGAGAAAGAGGATTTATTACTGAAATAGAACTATTGCAAATAGCTCCGAGGATAGAAGACGATATTAACGGATTGGAAGAAGCTTATGAAAAATTAAAAGAGAATAACATAGAAATAGTTGACTCAATAGAATTTTTAGATAAGTCCCTGGGAAAAGGAAAAGAATTAAACAAAAAAAAGCTGCCTCTTTCTTCAGAAGTATTTGACAATGTCCAGATGTATTTGCGAGAAATTGGAAGAATTTCTTTATTAACAGCTCAAGATGAAGTTAGATTAGCAAAGAAGATAGAACAGGGAGACGAAGAGGCCAGACAGCAATTAACACAGGCTAATTTAAGATTAGTTGTTAGCATTGCAAAAAGATACATTGGCCGAAGCCGCAATTTCAGTCTTTTAGATCTTATCCAGGAAGGGAATATAGGTCTTTTTAAGGCTGTAGAGAAATTTGATTATCATCGCGGATATAAATTTTCTACTTATGCCACTTGGTGGATTAGACAAGCAATTACGCGCGCCTTAGCTGACCAAGCTAGAACTATAAGAATTCCAGTTCATATGGTTGAAACAATCAGCAAATATACTCAAATTAAGCGTTTGCTTTTGCAGAATTTAGGACGCGAGCCATTACCTGAAGAAATAGCTGCTGAAATGAAAGAAAGCATTGAAAAAGTCAGGCATATTATTAAAATTTCTCAAGATACTATTTCTTTAGAATCTCCTGTTAGCGATAAAGACGAAGAGAGCACTTTAGGAGAATTTGTTGAAGATAAAAAAAGTATTTCTCCAAGTCAAATAGCAGCCAGAAAATTATTAAAAAATCGTCTTAAGGAAATTTTAGTTGATTTGTCTCCTCGGGAACAAAAAATTTTAGAAATGCGTTTTGGCTTAAAAGATGGAATTACTCATACATTGGAAGAGGTCGGCCAGGAATTCGGCGTAACCAGAGAACGCATACGCCAAATTGAAGCTAAAGCATTAGAAAGAATGCGCCAGCACAAAAATTCAAAGAAATTAAAAGGGTATTAATTAAACTAAAAATGGACAAGGCACAACGAACAAAAAAGATAAGTAATTTTGTTATTCTTTTAACCGAAATTGCGGTTATTTTTTTAATGGTTTTTGGCATTGCTCCCTTAGAAGCAAGTTTGTTTTTAACTGGTTTAATGATTTTCTATTTTATTTTCAGCAACTTAGAAGATTCTTTATGGGTTTTTATCGCCTCAATTCCTTTGTTCATTGCTTTGCCAATTACAGAAAATTTTGACTCAATGGCTAACTGGCGAATATTATTGGCGGTTTTATTTGCTGTTTGGTTATTTAAATTAATAAAGCATAAACATCAAGCAATAAAAAATATTGTTGATTATCCATTTTCAAGATTAACCAGTTTAACTATTATTTTTTTGGGCATCGGTTGTTTATCTCTTCTAATGGCTGATAATGTTTTTATTGGCATTAAAAAGCTTCTTTTTATAATTAATATTCTTCTGCTTTTTATTCTTATAAGGAATTTGGCTAATAAGAATAAGGAAATTATTTTTAAAATTATTAGCGCAATAAAAGTAGCCATAGGAATAACATTAGGAATTGGTTTTTTACAGTTAATAATGGTATTTTTTGTTAATCTCAACAAGTTCTGGTATTTTTGGGATAGGAATGTAATTAATATTTTTTATGGGCATAATTTAAGCAATCTTTTATCATACAGCAATACTTGGTTTTCTTATTATTCATATCAATTGCCAACTTTAAGAATGTTCTCTATTTTTCCGGATTCGCATTCATTTGCTTTTTTCTCTATTTTATCTTTGCCGTTTTTATTAACAGCTATCTTTTTAAGGCCTAAAAAAAATAAACTTAAAGCAATTATTTTTTATTTTCTATTAATTAGTTGCTTATTAGCTATTATATTTTCTGGCTCAAGAGGAGCCTGGGTAAGCGCTTTGGGCTTATTAATTATATATATATTTATTCTTTTTTTACATTATAATAAACAGGTCCAGCTTATTTTAGGATGTTTAATAATGTTTTTTATTTTATTCCCAATTGCTTCTGCAATTCTTTTTGCTCCGCAATATATTGAGTTAGGCAGAGATTCTCTTTCAGATATTTCTTTGTTTGAAAGAGCCAGAAGCATTATTGATTTTGTTGAGACATCAATTAAGGGTCGTTTGGAAATTTGGCAGCGAACAGTTGATTCAATAATAATACGTCCTTTATTAGGAGTAGGCATTGGAAACTTTCCTTTAGTTCTTAATGAAGATATATCTTTTTCTAAAAGAGGCTCTTCAGCCCATAATCTATATTTAGACATTGCAGCAGAAATGGGTATTTTTGCTTTATTAATCTTAATAGTAATTTTTTGGCAGATATTAAAAGAGGCCTGGAAACAAAATTCGACTTGCTGGACAGGATTTCTAGTTCTTGCCTTGATTTGGATTTTCAGTTATAGTTTATTTGACGTTGTACTTTTTAATGATAAGGTCTTTTTATTTTTCATAGCTAATATTGGCTTACTTTATGCGACAAAATCAACCATTAGTCTCAATAAACATTCTCACCTATAATGGGGAAAAGTATATTCAAGAATGCCTGAATTCAGTTTTCAATCAGGGATATTCTAATATAGAAATTCTAATTATTGACAATAATTCAACTGACAAAACAAAAAGTTATTTAAAGAAATTAAAAAACAGGCCAGAATTGAAAATCATTTTCAATAAAAAGAATTTGGGCTATGCAGGCGGACACAATCAAGGAATAAGAATTAGCCAGGGAAAGTATATTCTATGTCTTAATCAAGACGTACGTTTAGATAGATATTTTATTAAAAATGCAGTTTTTTTACTTGAGAAAGATAAAAAAATAGGAGCTATTCAGGGAAAATTGTTACGCTGGAATCTGGGCAATACTTCTTTAGAAATTTCAGATAAAAATGGCGTTTTTTATATTATAGACACGGTTGGTCTTTGTATACTTAAGAACAGAAGAATTATTAATATAGCGCAAGGGGAAATTGATCAAAAACAGTTTGAGAAAGAACAAAAAATTTTTGGCGCAGATGGGGCAGCGCCAATTTACCGCATGAAAGCATTAGAAGATGTTAAATTAAAAAATGAGTATTTTGATGAGAATTTCTTTTTGTATAAAGAAGATGTTGATTTGGCATGGCGATTGCGCCTCTATAAATGGAAAACAATTTATCAACCAAAATCAGTTGCTTGGCATGATAGAAGTTCCGGAGAAAGCGCTTCTATAAGCTATCTTGCCATGATTAAAGAAAGAAGAAAAATTAACAAATTTGCTAAATATTTAGCTTTTAAAAATCAACGCCTAATGCAGATTAAAAACGAGCAATTTGGGATTTTAATAAAACATTTGCCCTGGTTTTTGCCTAAAGAAATTCTCTCTTGGCTTTATGTTATGTTATTTGAGAAATATACATGGAAAGCAATTAGAGATTTATTCAGGCAAGCTCCTCTTTCTTGGGAAAAAAGAAAAATAATTATGGTTCATAAAAAAGCAGGGACAAAAGAAATGAAGAAATGGTTCAGGTAAAAACATGGAAGAAGAATTTCAACCAAAAAGTAAAAGAAAATTATGGATGTTTGTTATTATCCTATTCTTAATAGGAATATTTTCGCTTTTCTTTTTTAAAGCTGGTTTTACTATTAGTAAAGTAATTGATAAAAAAAACAGCCCAAACTCTTCTCTGCCTTTTGCTGATAATTTGCCTGAATTACCAAAAAAAGATGCTGATAGATTAAATATCCTCCTTTTAGGCGTTAGAGGACCAGATGACCCAGGAGAAGGAAAATTGCTTTCTGATACAATAATTTTACTTAGCATTAAGAAAAGCAATAATCAAATCGCTTTGATTTCTCTTCCTCGTGATCTTTATGTTCAGCTTTGGTGTTCAGAGGGAAAAAAGAAAATTAATTTTGCTTATGCTCAAGGAGGATTTGACTGCGCTAAAAAAACCGTCTCTTACTTAACTAACTTATATATTGATTATACAGCAGTAGTTGATTTTGAGGCACTTGAGAAAACTGTTGATGTTTTAGGCGGAATTTCTGTTTACTTAAAAAACCCTTTTGAAGAAAGCTTTCAATGGGCAAAAGAAGGATGGGAAGAAGATAAACATTGGTTTATTAAGGAAATTGATGGAGAAGAAAAATGGGTTTTTCATCTGGAGCGCGGAGAAAATTTTTTGGATGGGAAAACTACTCTCTATTATGTTCGTTCCCGCTATTCCACCAATGATTTTGATAGAATGCTCCGCCAGCAGCAAGTTTTAATAGCATTAAAAGAAAAAGCTCTTTCTTTGGACGTTTTGGCTAATCCTATTAAAATTTATAATCTTTTGGATATATTAGGGAAACACCTGCGAACAGACGCTGGTTTGAATAATATCAAAGATTTAATCAGCGTAGTTTCAAAATTGGATGTGAATAATATTAAGAGAAGGATTTTTGACATATCTGAAGGAGGATTGCTTTACCATACTTTTATCAATGAAGAATATGTGCTTTTGCCAATAGGGGATAATTTTGAACAGATTCAAGAAGCTTGTAAAAATATATTTAATTAATAAACAATGCTATCTATTATTATTACTCATCACCGAACGCCAGTTTTATTAAAACTTTGTCTTAAGTCAATCAAAGAAAATATTGATTCTCTTGAACATGAAATAATTGTTGTTGACAGCCAATCAGAATTATCAACCAAAGATTTAATTCAGGAAAAATTTCCTTTGGTTAAATTTATCTCTTTTACTAAAAACGTTGGTTATGCTAAAATTGTTAATTCAGGCATTAAATCATCCCAAGGAGAATATATATTAATTCTTAATGCTGATATTATTGTAACCAAGGATTCTATTTCAGAAATGCTTGAATTTATTCAGAAAAATAATCAGGTTGGCATTGTTGGACCCCAATTATTAACTTTTGCCAATAAATCTCAGCATTCCTGTTTTCGATTTCCAAGTATTGGTGCAATTGTTGCCAGACGAACTTTTTTAGGCAAATTAAATTGGGGAAAGAATAAAATTAGTGAATTTTTAATAAAAGAAGTGGATTCATTCAAAGAGAAAACAGTTGATTGGATGCAGGGATCATCTATGCTTGTTCGCAAGCAAGCTTTGGAAAAAGTCGGTTTAATGGATGAAAGATTTTTTATGTATTTAGAAGATACTGATTGGTGCCGGCGCTTTTGGAAAAATGGATATGAGGTTGTTTATCTCCCAAAAGCAAAAATGTTCCACTACTATTACCGAGTTAGTAAAAAATGGAATAGTTTCTTAGATGTTTTCTTTAATAGATATGCTCGGATACATATAATTAGCGCTATAAAATATTTTTGGAAATGGAGAAAAGCATGAAAAAATATATTTTTATTCCAATTTGGATTATCCTTTTTGCTGTTATTTTCGGCTTTGGCTTTTTTATAGGTCAAACAAATCAGCCATCTATTGATAAGATTGAAGGAATAAGCAATAAAGACCTAGGTCAATCAACTAGTGTTGATTTCAGCTTATTCTGGGATGCCTGGCACATGATTGAGAAAAAGCATGTTGATCGTCTTAATCTTGATGTCCAGAAAATGATTTATGGAGCAGTCAAAGGATTATTTGATTCATTAGATGATCCCTATACTGTTTTTATGGAGCCGGAAAAAAGTAAAATGTTTCTTGATGACATGAGCGGAAGTTTTGAAGGAATTGGCGCTGAAATCGGCATACGCAAAGGTGTCTTAACGGTTATTTCTCCTTTAGAGGGAAATCCAGCACAAAAAGCTGGGCTAAAACCAGGCGATAAAATCTTTAAGGTAGATGATATTTTAACAGCCGACTTATCTCTTGACCAAGCTGTTGAAATAATTAGAGGAGAACAAGGCACAGAAGTAACTTTGCTGATTGCAAGAGATGAATGGGAAGAGGTCAGGGAAATAAAGATTATTAGAGATACTATTCAAATTCCTATTATCAAATGGGAAAAAATTGATTTAGACAATGAAAATGAATGGGTTGCCTATATCCAACTTTATCATTTTACTGAAAATTCAGCTGATCAATTTAGAAAAACGATTCAGCAGGCTTTGAAAGAAAATCCTAAGGGAATCATTTTAGATGTTCGTAATAATCCTGGTGGATATCTGGAAATAGCAGTTGATATAGCAAGCTGGTTTTTGCCTAAAGGCGAATTAGTAGTAGCTGAAGATTATGGCAATGGTAATAGAAATGAACATCGCAGCAAAGGTTATGGGCTATTAGAAGATATGCCAACAATTGTCTTGATTAATGAGGGTTCAGCTTCTGCTTCAGAAATTTTAGCTGGCGCATTAAGAGACATTAAAGGAATTAAGATAGTCGGTCAAAAAAGTTTTGGCAAAGGTTCTGTTCAACAATTAGAAAAATTAAAAGATGGTTCTAGCGCTAAAATCACAGTAGCTAAATGGTTAACTCCAGCTGGAACTAATATTAACAAAGAAGGAATAATTCCTGACGAAGAAGTAGAATTAACTTTTGAAGATGTTGATGAAATGCGCGATCCGCAATTAGACAAAGCTATAGAATTATTAAAGTAAATAATGAACAAAAGATTGATTCTTAAAATTCATGGGCGGGTTCAGGGAGTTTTTTTTCGCGACTCAACCAGAAGAAAAGCGAGTAAATTAGGTTTAATTGGCTGGGTGAGCAATGATTCAGATAGAACAGTGAAGGTATTAGCTGAAGGAAACAAAGAAAAATTGGAAGAATTAATTGAATGGTGTTATAATGGACCTATACTATCTAAGGTAGATAAAATAGATATTGAGTGGCAACAAGCAACTGGTCAATTTGAAAATTTTAGTATAAAATATTAAAAGTTTAATTTATCAATATGAAAGTGATTTTACTTAAAGACATAGAAGATTTAGGGAAAAAAGGCGAGATCAAAAAAGTGGCTGATGGTTATGCTCGTAATTTTTTAATTCCTAAGCAAATGGCTATTTTAGCAACTGAATCAGAAATAATTAAAGCAGAAGGACAAAAGAAAATTGACGCAGAAAAAGCTGAAAAAGAATTAGCTCTTTTCCAAGGGATAGCTAGTCAAATAGACGGGTTAGAATTGGAAATATCAGTAAAAATAAACGAAGAGGGCAATCTTTTTGGAGCAGTTACAGATAGTCAAATTGTGGAAAAATTAAAAGAGAGTTTATCATTTATTGAAACTATTCCAAAAGATTTTGAAATTAAAAAAGAACAAATTAAATTAACAGAGCCAATTAAAGAAATAGGGGAATATGAAGTAACAATTGAATTTCCCCATAGTTTGGAAAGTAAAATTAAAGTTATTGTTATTGAAGAGAAATAAAAAAAAGCGCTAGCCATCTGACTAGCGCTTTTTAAGGTTCTACGCTGACTACTTTGGCGATTCTTCTGGAATTGTCAAAGCGCTTAATACGTTTCGTTGTAAATTTAACTACACCTTTAATGATGGCATAAAGTGTATCATCTTTTCCTTTTCTCACATTCTTTCCAGGGAAAAATTTTGTCCCTCTTTGACGGACAATGATACTTCCTGGTTGGGCTTTTTGCCCCCCAGATAATTTGACTCCTAGATATTTTGGTTGAGAATCGCGGCCCAAAGTGGTTGAACCAGCTGATTTTGTTTTAGACATAATTATTTATTATGTTATCCTATTTTAAAAACTTAGTCAATGAACATGAATCAGACATAATTTTGACTATTGGAATTATTTTAATCGCCTTAATCAGTTTTGGAGCAGGTCAATTAACCGCGCCCCAGGCAGATATTGAATCTGTTATTATTCAAAATCCAATCACAAATCAAAATTCCAAAGCTGCTTCAATTCAACAAGCCATGCCAGTGACTGATCAAGCAGAAGAGCAGGGAACATTTGTTGGCAGCATCAATAGTAATAAATATCACTGGCCTGATTGTTCATTTGCTAAAAGAATATCTGAAGAGAATCAAGTTTGGTTTTCTTCAGAAGCCGAAGCCCAAGCTGCTGGATATATCAGATGTGGGAGTTTTGAGAAATATAAACCATAAATTACTTTTTGCTCATTGTCATAACCTTAAATTCTCGTTCTAATGTTTTGGTCTGGTCTATTTTCTTTCTAAGTCCATATGGCAAAGAATCAATTACTTTTTTAAACTTGGCTTTATCAATAGTTAAAATTTGATTCCACTTATTAATTGGCTCAAGAATTTCTTTAATTTTATTAAAATTATAAGCAAATCTTTGTTGTGGCAGGCGAGTAATATATCCTTCATTGCCAAAAACACGATCGATTTCTTTATTATCACAATATTTATTAATTACTTGCTTTAATTCATTGATGCGATTAGTGTCTATTGATTGTTTTTCTTTGATTGTAAAATACTCTTTAATTACTTCTTTAATTTCTTTATCATCAGGAGCAGGGGATTCTTCACTAACAAATTTATGCTTATAAAGGGGACAATATTTCTGATATTGACACCAATCACAAAGAGGGTTAACGCGAGGATCAAATTTACTTTTGTTTATTCGATTAATTAAATCCAGTATTTTTTGCTGGGTTTCTTTTATTCCTTCTTTGTTTCCAATAATAGAAAGCTTTTCTCCATGTCTTAAATAGTAAAGAGATAGTTTAACTGGTCTATTCTCTTTTTCTAGAACAGGCCAACGGTTGATAATACCTAAATAATAAATTGCAAGTTGAAAATTATTATCAACATCACTTTGAGCAGGCATCCTTTTCGTTGTCTTGTAATCGATTATTTCAAAAGTGTCATCATCTAATTTATCAATTCTGTCTATTCGTCCTGTTATTTGATTATCTAAGATAGGTATTTGAAATGATACTTCCAAATTAATAATATTAAATTTCTCATTTTGGTTTTGAAGATAATATTTTTTTAAAATATCAACTCCTTGATAAAAAGCAAAAGATTCTTCTTGTTTATCTTGATAAATATCAGCATTCCATTTTTCAGTAAAATATTTTAAAAGTTCATCTTCTGATAATGGAACTGGTAAGCTTGGTTCGTGGAACGTCTTTAAACATTCATGAATTAAGGTACCAAAAACTGCTTCTTTTGATTTTGGAGTTTTAATTCTATCTATATATTGGAATTTGTATTTAGCTGGACAAATAGAAAATGAATCTAGTCCAGAATAAGATATTCGCATAATGATATTTTATTTTATCATTCAAAATTATTTTTTTAAAGGATGGAATTGACGATGAATTTTTTCTGCATAATGATCAGAAGCATGAACATATCGAGTTGTAGTATCTAATGATTCGTGTCCCAAAAGAATTTGTATGGCCGCTGGATTAGCGCCTTTTTCGGCTAAATAAGTTGCAAAACCGTGCCTTAAAGAATGAGCCGAAATAGGGATATTTATACCTAATAATTCGCGATACTTTTTAATCTTTCCTTGTAAATAATTTGTTGATATTTTTTTATCTTTGCTTTGAATATTTTTGCCCCGATAAGGTATAAAAAGATAAGGGAAATTATCATTTCTTACAATTAGATAATTTTTAAAATATTCTTGGGCTCTGGGAGTAAGATAGACAAAGCGTTCTTTTTTGCCTTTTCCCATAATAAAAATTCGACCTGTTTTATCAATTTGTTCCTTTTTTAAATTTAGTAATTCAGAAATTCTCATACCAGTAGAAAATAGCATTTCTAGCATAGTTCTATTTCTTAATCCAATAATTTTATTTTTTTCCAATTGAGTAGGAGATTCAATCAGTTTAACTATCTCATTAAACTCTGAAACGCGAGGATGCTTTTTTTCAGTCTTAACTAATTTTATAGTCTCTGGAGCAATTGGGACTTTGTAATCTAAGTCAATTAAAAATTTTATATAAGATCGAAGAACAGAAAGCATCCTATTCATTGAATAACTGCTTAATTGTTTTTGCCCAGTTTTTTTCTTTGGTGTTCTCCGATCTCTAGAGTTTAAATATGCTTTATAGTTAAGCATTACTTTTTTATCAACATTATCAAAATTAATTCTTATTTCTTTAAGAAAATTTTGAAAAACTTCTAAATCTCGTTCATAATTATAAATACTTTCTTGAGAATAATTGTTCGTCTGAAGATTTAATAAAAAATCATCAAGATAGGGAAGTTGAATATTTTTTTTCATATAATTTTGAATTCTATCGCATATTTTTCAGAAGGCACTAATAAAAAAGTAATATTTTTCATTATTCTAAAAACATTGGAATATAATCAATAATTGACTTAGATTGTTTAGAATTATTAGAAAATGGCATGAATGTTTTCTCTTGACTTAGTTTAATGAGTGTAAGGGTTATTATACTCACTAATATCTACTATAATATACGGCTATAAGGCCGTCAATAATATTTTGTGGATAGTTCCCTATCCCCTAATAATGAACTATATATATTTTATTATCTTAACCAACTTTTTAAATAATTTTTAAATCTATAAACTTGTTCTCTTAATAGGCCTCTCCCCTGCTGAATTTTGTTTTTTAGGGGAGCCAGGACCCGTTTAGTTGATTCTATTTTTCTTTGAAGCCAATTTTTAGCGCTTTTCTTGACTTCTTGCTTAACTTTTTCCTGCGCTTTATCAACTATTTCTTCTTGTTTTTGCTCAATAGTTTTTTCCGCCTTATTAAGTAATTCCTGACTTTCTTCTTTAATATTTTTCCCTTTTAGAAATTGTTTCATCGGATCAATTATTTTTTGACTTGTCCAACCTATTTCTTCAGCCAAGACAAAGTGCGGGAGTAATAAAATTGTTAGTAAGATTATAATATAACGCATAATTTATATTTTTTAGTGATATATAATCATTTGATCTAAAATAGTCGTAGTTTCATATAGGTTAGAGATATAAACCTGTGTTGACTCTAAATATATATTAGCACCAAAAAGCGGATCATGTACAACATAACGGCCATCCTCTGTTTTATGGTGTATAACAACATAATGTCCTCCTCCACGTCCAACTGCCTTAACAAAAACTATTACTGGATAGCCAGCTCCTAATTGACGGTCTAAATTAAACCAGTCAAAAGAAGAAACATGGGGAGGCGGGCAATTCATGCATTGGACACTCCCCCATTTTTTTGGCCAATAAATTAAATCCCAAGAATAAATTGATTCTTTAGATAATTGTTTAGGTGTTATGCTATTGCCATGATATTTTAAAATCATGGCTACTGAAGTAATAGCGCATCCATAATCGCCTAGTTCAGAATTACTAATGCCAATAGTTGTATTAGACCAACGAGGATCATCTTGTTTATAATACCAATTAAGAGAAGCCCAATATTGTGAAGGTGGCTTTTCCTGCAATTCTTTTAAGCGAGCCAATTCAGCTGCCTTTTCCTGACGCAAACGATTAATATCGCCCAATAAAGACCTTTTCTGCGTTTCAATATTAGCCAGCATTTGCTGATATTTGCTTTCTTCCCCTTGAGTATATTTCAAGAGATTTGCTCTAGAATTTCTTTGTCCAGCCAAAGACCATTTTTGATTATCTAATTGTTCTTTTAACCCTTCTAAACGTTCTTTTTTCTCTTCTTTGCTTTCTTTATTTTGATTTAATGTTTGTTTTAATAATTTAAGCTTGTCAACTTTTTCTTTAACTCCATTTTGAAGATTGTCCAAGTAAGTTAATTGATTAAAAAAGTCAGAAAAATCCTCGCTGGTCAAAATCATTTCTACCTGACTAGTTTGGTCAAATTCAGCAATCACCTGAATAATTTCTCCTAAATTGTCTTTTTGAGTGATAATATCTTCTTGTGCCTGCTCTATGCCATATTCTAATGATATAATTTCCAGCTCGGTTTGGTCAATATTCTCTTCAGTAATATTTATTTCTACTTGCAGTTTATTTATCCGAGCATTGAAAATAGCAACTTGATTATTTAAACTTCTTATTTCCCCTTGTTTTTGGTTAATCACATTTTGGTATTCTTGGGCCTCTTTTTCTAATTCTATACGCCTGGACTCTTGCTCTACAATTTGTTTATTAATGTCATCAATCAAACCGCCTTGGCTAATAAAGGGAAAAATTAAAAGCGCAGTTAATACAATTTTATATATTCTGGATTTCATTATTAATCGCCTCTTTAATTCTCTTTAATGTTTTTTCTTTGCCCAAAACTTCCATTATTTCAAAAGGTCCAGGAGATGCTTTTTGGCCTGATAAAGCCACTCTTAGAGGCCACAGAAGCTCTCCAACGCCATATTTCTTAGTTAGAGGCATCAATGCTCTCTTAAGAGTTTTCTGGTCAAATTTGGTCATTTTAGACAATTTTTCTTTTAATATCTCTAAATTATTTTTAACTTGTTTTAAAGTCATTTTCTTCCAAATCAGCAATTCTGGTTTATAATCTAATTTATCCAGAAAAAAGAATTCAGTTAAATCCCCTATTTCAGATAATTTCTTTAGTCGTTCTTGTTCTAAAGAAACTGCTTTTTTTGTATATTCAAAGTTGTTATTTTTCGGTAAATAAGGCAGGCATAATTTAGTTAATTTATCCAAATTCATTTTTCTAATATAGTAGCCATTATACCAATTAAGTTTATCAATATTGAAAATAGCATTGGATTTATTTATTTTCTCCAAGGAAAATTCCTTTTCTAATTCTTTTAAAGAGAAAATTTCTTTTTCGCTGCCAGGATGCCAGCCAAGAAAAACCATAAAATTTATTAGGGCTTCTGGCAAATACCCTTCTTTTTTATATCTGCTAACTGAAACTGTTCCATGCCTTTTGCTTAATTTTGTTTTATCTGTCCCTAATGTCAGAGGCAGATGAGCGTATTGCGGATGTTTTAATCCAAGCGCTTCAAGAATGAAAATTTGCTTGGGCGTGTTAGAAATATGGTCCTCTCCCCTAATAATATGGCTCATTTTCATTTCAGTGTCATCTATAGAAGCGGCGAAATTATAAAGGGGTGTTTGTTCATCTTTGGCAATGCTAATGTCGCCTAATAATCCTCCATCAAATTCTAATTCGCCTTTAATCAAATCATTAAATTTTATTTTCTTATCCGGACATCTGAATCTTATAATCCCTTTTAGAGAAGATCCTTTGCCATTACAAATATGCCTTGGCGCTTGTTTAAGAGCCATTTGCTTTTTCTTTTCTTCGTCTAATTCTTCTTTTGTATGCTTACACCAAAATGCCTGGCCTAAATCTAAAAGCTGTTTAAGATATTTTTGATACGTATCAATTCTTTGGCTTTGTCTGTATTCCTCATCCCATTGAAGACCTAGCCATTTTAAATTGTCTATAATATCTTTTTCATATTTTTTTTCAGATCTTTCTTTGTCAGTATCTTCAATGCGTAAAATAAACTTGCCTTTGTTATTCTTGGCGAATAAATAATTAAAAAGCGCTGTTCTGGCTGTGCCAATATGAAATAAGCCGGTTGGACTAGGCGCAATTCTTACACGGATTTGTTTATTATTGCTCATAATATTATCTTCCCATTTCAATTATTTCTTGTGCGATTCTTTGGGCTGCTTCTGGACGAGAAAACTCCTTTGCATTATCAGACATTTTTTGGGCTAATTCAGGATTATCTAAAATCTTATTAATCTCATTTAAGAAAAGATTAGGCGTTAAATTAAGCTGCTCTAAAACAATAGTTGTTCCTGCCTTGGCATAGCTAAAAGCATTTTTCCTTTGATGGCCAGAAGCTGATTTTGGCAAAGGTATTAAAACACTTGGCTTTGCGCAAGCAGCAATTTCAGAAATACTGCCTGCTCCGGCCCGAGAAACAACTAAATTAGACAAATAATAGGCAAAAGACATTTGCTCTTCATTTAAAAATGGAAAAACGTGGTAATTAACCGGCAATTGACTAATCTTCTGCAAAATATTATTGTAATTCTTCATTCCGCACTGATGAATAATTTCATATCTTTCTAAAAGCTTATGCAAACTATCAAGAACTAATTTATTTATCTTCTCGGCCCCCTGGCTTCCGCCAAGAATAAAAATAACTGGTTTATGGCTAATAATCTTAAAAATATTTTTTGCTTTTTCTTTATTTTCTTCATTATGTAAAAGACAAATCTGGATAATTTCCGAACGTATTGGATTGCCTATTAAAGTGGTTTTTTTATCAGGAAAATATTCTTTTGTTTTAGCAAAAGAAACAGCAATTTTTCTTGATAATTTAGCTGAAAAACGATTGGCTAACCCTGGCAAAACATCTGATTCATGGATTAAAATAGGGATTCTGTAAATCCAAGAAACTAAAACAACTGGCACACTGCCATATCCGCCTTTGCTAAAAACAATGTCAGGCATCAATACAAAAAGATGCCAAAAGCATTGCAAAAAACCCAAAGGAGCTTTAAACAAATCCAAAATATTATAGATAGAGAAATAGCGCCTAAATTTACCAGCCAAAATAATTTTAACTCTAATTCTTTCTTTTTCTAAAAGTTTTTTAGCAAATCCATTAGAGCCCAAGAAAAACATTTCCAAATTATTCTCTTGGTTCTTTTTCAATTGTCTGGCTACGGCAATTATGGGAAAGATATGTCCCCCAGTACCCCCGCCAGTAAATAAAATTCTCATAGAATTTAATTTTTAAAAATCAAGATTTAAAATTTATTTATAAAATTAAAAATTAAAAATTAAAAATTTATTTAGTATATTTAGATATATTAACTAATATTCCTGCTCCAATTGATGAAATTATTAAAGCAGTGCCGCCATAGCTGACAAAAGGCAAAGGTATACCAGTTAAAGGAATTAATCCGGAAATAGACGCTATATTAATAAATGCCTGGAAAAATAAACAACCAGCAATTCCCCCGGCTAAAATATAACCAAATCTATCAGAAGAATTTTTGGCAATTTTAAAACCTCGCCAAGATAAAACAACAAAAAGGGCAACTACTATTCCGGCTCCGATTAAACCTAACTCTTCTGCAACAATAGCAAAAATAGAATCGCCTATTACTTCAGGAAGATATTTCCATTTTTGAATACTGTGCATAAAGCCTAATCCAAAAAGACCGCCTGATCCAATAGCTAAAAGCGCTTGGTCAATTTGATAGCCAATCCCTTGAGGATCTATTTCTGGATGTAGAAAGACAGTCAGTCGTTTCATTCTATAAGGAGCCATCTTTATTAAAGCAAAAAGACCGGCTAAAGCTAAACCAGAAAAAGCTGTTAGATATGTCAATTTTGCTCCAGCGAGAAAATAAATAAGTCCGGCAATCAGAAAAGTTATCATTAAAGCGCTCATATTGGGCTGTAAATAAACTAATAAACTAATAATGCCAATCACTACTAAAAAAGGGATTAAGCTTTCTTTGATTGTTTGATAGATATCTTCTTTTTTGCTTAATAAAGCTGCTAAATAAATTATAAAAGTTAATTTAACAATTTCAAACGGCTGTATAGAAAATCCTAAATAGATCCATCTTTTAGCTCCATTAGGATTGCCTAATCCAGGGATAAAAACTAGTCCCAATAGAATTAATGAAGCAATTAACAAAGGAAATGCAATTTTTTTCCAATATTTGTAATTAATTCTTTGGCAAATGAAAAAACAGATTAATGCTAATGACAGACTGTAAAATAATTGATGTTTTAAAAAATAATTGCTTTGATTAAATTTTTCATGAGAAATGACTGATGAAGCGCTAAAAAGTATAACAATCCCAAAAATAATTAGGGCAAAAACAGCAAAAATAAAGATGTAGTCAGGCTGATGATTTTTCATTTTAATAGAGCTACTGCTTCATTAAACTTTTCTCCCCTTTCAAACTCATGTCTAAAAATACCAAAACTGGCGCAAGCCGGCGAAAGTAAAACAATAGCTTCATCAAATTTTTTAGCTTGTTCAGTGGATTCTATAACAGCTTCTTCCATATTATCCAAAGGTCCTATTATTTCTATTCGCTGATTTTTTAATTTTAATTCTTTTTCAATCTCTTCCTTAATTTTATCAGTAGCGCTTCCTTTGAGTAAAATTATTGCCTTAACTCTTTTTACAACTACTTCGGCTAATTTCTTAAATTCTAAGTTCTTATCAGCCCCGCCAGCAATTAAAATAATATTTCGTTTAGGGAATGAATCTAATGCAGCTAAACAGGCTTCTGGAATAGTTGAAGTAGTATCATTAATATATTTAATTCCATTAACAGATTTAATAAATTCCAAGCGTCCTTCAATACCTTTAAATTTACTTAAGGTTTTTTGTATTGATTTATTGGAAACATCATGCAATTTTGCTATTGTTATCGCAGCTAAAACATTGCTAACGTTATGTTTACCTTTTAATCGTATCTCATTTAAAGAGCAAATTTCTTCAGAATTAAAATATATTTTTCCGGCGTTGATAAAACTTCCTTGAAAATCAGATTCTTTTTTGTTTTCTTGGCTGTAATAAAGTATTTGTGATTTGGCTTCTTGGCTGAATTCTCTAACTTTTTCATCGTCATAATTAAGAATTAAATAATTTTTTGATTTTTGCCATTTAAAAATTTTTTTCTTATCTCTAATATAATATTCCATGTCCTTATACCTATTTAAATGATCAGGCATAATATTGGTTATAACAGCGCAATAAGGACTTTTTTTATGTGATTTTAATCCAGCTAATTGCCAGCTGGAAAGCTCTAAAACAACTATGCTATTTTTATCAATCTTTTTTAATTTTGTCAGAACAGAAGTACGAATATTGCCGGCTAAAATTACTTCAGAATATTTTCTTTTAAGAAACTTAGCTGTTAATGTGCTAACAGTGGATTTGCCACGGCTTCCAGTAATCCCAATGATTGGTGCCGGGCAAAGTTCAAAAAATATGCCAATATCTGTTTCAATAGGCACTTTATTCTCTCTGGCTATTTCTAAATATTTGCATTTGCTTTTAACAGCGGGGTTTTGGATAACTAAATCAGTATTTATAAAATCTTCTGGACGATGTTGACCCAATACATATTTAATAGATTCTTTTTTTAATTTTTCTATTGACTCAGCTAATTCTTCTCTGCTTCTTAAATCAGTTACTAATACTTTGGCATTGGCTCTGCTAAAAAATTTAGCTGCACCAACTCCTCCGTTATGCAGTCCTAAACCAATTATAGTCACTTTTTTATCTTTAAAATCTTTAATTTTCATATTAGATAATTTTTTCAACAAAGACTAATATTAATCCAATAACTGCCATAACTCCGTTAATGATCCAAAAGCGCATAGTTATTTTTGTCTCTGGCCATCCAATCGCTTCAAAATGGTGATGTATGGGAGTAGATAAGAAAACTTTTTTCCCTCGGATTTTTTTTGAACAAAATTGGATAATAACTGAAGAAGATTCAAAAACTAAAATAGCTCCAATAAAAGGAAGAAGCAGAAAAGCATTAGTTAGCATAGCAATAATTCCTAAAGTAATTCCCAAAGACATTGCGCCTGTATCGCCCATAAAAAAACGGGCTGGATAAATATTAAACCAAAGGAAAGCCAGCAAAGCGCCAATAATTACTCCGCAAAAAACAGCTAAATCCATCTTGCCCTGTGAAAATGCAATTGTCCCATAAGCAGCAAAAGCAATCAAAAGGATACCGCCTGCTAATCCGTCTAATCCATCAGTAAGATTGGTTGAATGGGCTGTGGCTACCAAAATAAAGACGAATATAAGAATATACCACCATCCAACATTAAAATCGCCAACAAAAGGAACATGAATTAAATCCCATTCCAATTTCCAAAAGAACCACCAGGCTCCAAAACAAGCAATAATCGTATAAATTACAAGGCGATGCCTTACTTTTAGCCCGCCAGCCTTAGCGCCTTTTTTAAAAATGCCAAGCAAATCATCTCCAAAACCGACTAAAGCGGAAGCGATTAACGCTCCTAAGGGTAAGAGCGTTTCTTTGCGAGTTAAAAAATTTAATTTTCCCAAAATAGTCCCTTCGCCTATTTGTCCCAGCCACCAAAAAAGCAAAGTTAAGAACAGAACAGTCATCCATATTAAAATTCCGCCCATAGTTGGCGTCCCTTCTTTTTTGCTGTGGAATTTATTAAAAATAGGCACTCCCTCAGAGCGAATTTGTTTGCCCAGACGATATTTATCAAGAAAATGATTTAAAGCCGGTGTCCAGGCTAGAGCAATAATAAATGATATTGCTCCTAGTCCTAAAATGCGGGAAACATAGAAAATATCAGGCATAATTTTACCATATGTATGCTTTTTTAACCCAATTAATTAATCTCTCTGTTTCTAAAAATCTTTCTTGGGCTCCCAAAACAACACTGATTAAATATCTTGAATCTGCTTGTTCAATGACCAAAAATAGACAACCTTCTGCTTCTTCAGTATAACCGGTCTTGCCGCCTATAACTCCTGGCAAACGATTTAGCATCTTGTCAGTATTAACCCAATAATGGTTTATTTGCGTATCAGCCGAAAACAGGTTTATGCTTGGCGTTTTTAAAATCTGCCAAATAAATGGCTGGTTAAAACTGTATTCAATTAGCTTTACAATTTCTTCAACTGTTGAAACATTGGTTGGTTCATATCCGCTTGGGTCAGTATAAAAAGTATTTTTTAAACCTAATTCTTGGGCTTTTTGATTCATTAAGCCAACAAAATTTTTATCTTTTTTTTCTTCAAAAGCTTCTGCTAAAGCGATTGCCGCGTCATTGCTGGATTCCATTAGCAAGGCATGGAGTAAATTACCAACGGAAATTTTTTCTTTGACTTCTAAATTTCCATAATCGCCATAACCTGCAATTGCATTTTCAGAAACAAAAACTATTTCATTAATATCAATATTTTCCAAAACAATTAATGCAGTCATTAATTTAGTTAAGCTGGCAATTGGCAATACATGATTAATATTCTTCTGATAAAGAATTTTATTCTTCTCTTTGTCAAAAATTAAAGCTGCTTTTGTTTCTGTTTCTGGTTCAGATATATCCCAATTGCGAATAGGTAAAAAATTAGGGTTGTCTTGGGAAGACATTGCCATAATAGACGCATAATTTACAAATGGCATTTCTGAAAAATCAATAGGAGTTTTAGGCACAGACAATTGTCCTATAACAAAAGACAATGGATTAAAAACAACAGAGATAGTTATTAAAAATTTAGCTAACATTTTAGTTGTTTTAGGAATCAATCTTTATATTCAGCTCTTTCAGCTGTTCTGGATTAACTTTGTTAGGAGCTTCCATAATTAAATCTTGTGCATCGCCTGTTTTAGGAAAAGCAATTACTTCCCTGATGCTTTTTTCATTTAAAAGAGTCATTAAAAAACGGTCAAGCCCCAAAGCAATTCCTCCGTGAGGCGGAGCCCCAAAGGCAAATGCCTTAAGCAAATGACCAAATTTTTCCTTTATTTCTTCGTCTTTTAAGCCAACAAGCTTAAATATTTTTTCCTGAATATCTGCCTGATGGATTCTAATGCTTCCTCCGCCAATTTCTTTGCCATTAAGAACCAAGTCATGCTGCCAAGAATGAACCTTTAATGGTTCTTTGTCTAATAAAGGCAAATCTTTTTCTTTAGGAGCTGTAAAAATATGATGGCATGAATCATACCTTTTCTCATCGCTATTCCATTGGAAAAGAGGCCAGTTTAAAACCCAAACAAAAGCTAATTCATTTGGATCTTTTCTATCTTTCCGCAAATCTGGTTTGTCAGTATTGTATTTTTTAATCGCTTCTTCATAATCAAGCCGTAAAAAAGGATTAAAGGTAAGTTTTTTTGACAAATTCTTATCAATATAAACTAGTTCCTTAATAATATTAATAATTAATTTCTCAATTAGATTTAAAATATTCTTTTGCTTAACAAAAGACATTTCCACGTCCAATTGGGTAAATTCTGGCTGGCGGTCGCCTCTTAAGTCCTCATCTCTAAAGCAACGGGCAATTTGAAAATATTTTTCTATACCAGCTACCATTAATAATTGTTTTAATTGTTGAGGCGCTTGCGGCAAAGCATAGAATTTCCCTGGATGAAGACGGCTAGGCACTAAGAAATCTCTAGCGCCTTCTGGTGTTGATTTAGTTAGAATAGGCGTTTCTATTTCAATAAAGCCCTTCTTGTCCATGAAATCCCTGATTAACTTAATTACTTTATGGCGAACAACTAAATTATTTCTCATTTTCTGACGGCGCAAATCTAAATAACGATATTTTAGTCGGATTTCTTCATTAACTTCTTTTTTATCTTTGACTTGCTCTTCAGCAATTTCAAAAGGCGGTGTTTTGGCTTCATTTAATATTTCCAGCTCTTTAACTTCTATTTCCACTTGTCCAGTAGGAATTTTTTCATTAATCATTCCTTTTGGTCTTTTATTGACTTGGCCAATTGCTCCAATTACCCATTCGCTTCTTAAAGAATCGGCTAATTTATAGCATTCTTTATTGCTTGGAAGAAAAACTAACTGGATTAAACCGCTTTTATCGCGCATATCAATAAAAATAATCTTACTGTGGTCCCTGCGCGAATGAACCCAGCCATTTAATTTAACTTCTTCTCCTATTTTTTCAATTGTTTTAACAGATAAAATCCGTTTCATATTGTCAATATTTTACCAAAAATCACCAAAACAATCAATTGTTAATAAATAAAAGAGATAAAAGAGACCGTGCCTGAAAACATACAACCTTTGCAAAGATTGTATGTTTTCAGGCACGGCCTCTGAAACTAAGAATCATGGTGCGCCGTGAGGGATTCGAACCCCCGACCAGTTGCTTAAAAGGCAATTGCTCTACCGGGCTGAGCTAACGGCGCTTATTTTTATTCCGCTTTTTTCTTTCTGCGCATTAGAACTATAACTAAGATTGGCAAAGCAATCCAAATAAACTGGGCTTCTGGGCCAACAAATATTTTTTTAATCCAATAACCAAGATTGCCAACTGACTGAGTTGGCAGAAAAGAAAGAATAATCATTGCTAATAACCCAATCTGAACAATGCTTAAAATGAATAATTGCATCCATGAAGCTTCTCCTCTATTTCTGATTCTTAATGTTGAACTAAGTATAGAACGAGGAATTAAAAAATAGAATAATAAAATAATTCCTAAGAAAATTAAAATCTTCAAAGAAGACGATGGCTCAGAATCAGTGCCTAGCCAAGGAAAAGAATTTAATTTTGACCAAGGGAAAACCTGAACAATAGCCAAGGAAAAATAACTGCATAAAAGCAAAATAATCATCCTATTGCGCCCCAGAAAAAAACCATAAACAAAAACAGCAATCAGAAAAACTAAGATGATAAATAAATCCCATCCAGAAGCCGCGCCAATATGAAAATTAGTTAAAAACTCACGTATCGCCATTTTTTATTAATCTAATTCCTCAATTAATTTTCTCTGCTTTCTGGATACTTTTTTTGGAATGTTTACCTGAATTTTTACAATTAAATCACCATGGCCTCGTCCATATAAGCGAGGCATGCCTTTATCTTTTAATTTTATCATTTCTCCTGGCTGAATACCAGAAGGAATTTTTAAATTAATTTTTCCATCTAATAACGGCATTTCTATTTTATCACCTAAAGCTGCTTGAGCAAAGTTAATATTTAAATTGAAAACTAAATTTACGCCCTGGCGCTGAAAATGCTTATGAGGCCGCAGATGAATATTAACGAATAAATCTCCGGCTGGCCCGTTATAAAGACCAGCATCTCCTTGTCCTGTTAATTTTAAAATCTGTCCATTTTCAATGCCAGCTGGAATAGTTACTTTAATTTTTTCGGTTTGTTTAATTCTCCCATGCCCACGACATTCTGAACAAATTTTCTCAGGAATTTCACCTCTGCCATTACATTGAGAACAAGGTCTTTGCTGAATAAAAATGCCGAATAAACTTCTACTATTTATTTGCTCATATCCGCTTCCTTGACAAGCTGGACATTTTTTCAATGACTGCCCGCCCTTGCCTTTGCATTTTGGACAAACAATCATTTTACGCAAATTAACTTCTCTTTCTGCTCCGTTAAAAGAATCCTCTAAATCAATATCTATGTCTAAAGAAATGTCCTGTCCATATTGAACATTTGGTTTAGCTCTTGATCTTGAGCCAAAACCAAACATTTCTTCAAAAATACGGCCAAATCCAAGGTCTTCAAAAATATCCTGTCCGCCAAATGCTTCGTGGAAAGAATGAAAATCCTGCTGGCCAAAAGGAGAACCTTGATTTCCTTCAAACGTTTGTCCATATTGGTCATATTGAGCTCTTTTTTCTTCATCAGAAAGAACTCTATAGGCCTGACTGATTTCTTTAAATTTTTCTTCGTATTCCTTTTTTTTAACTTCTGGAGCGCGATCAGGATGATATTCAAGCGCTAATTTTCTATATGTTTTTTTTATTTCTTGTTCTGAAGCGTCTCGAGAGACGCCAAGTATTTCATAATAATCTTTCATATTAATTCAATTATATCTCAATTACTTCTTTTAAAACTGCTTTTTCTTGTATTTTGATTGCTTCTAAAGAAACTAAAATCTTAAAAACTAACCAAGTTAATAAAATGACCAGCCAGCTAAAAACAATGGCCACTGTTCTTAAAGCAAAAAAGA
>CAZYQY010000004.1:8325-47944 GCA_964649795.1 uncultured Candidatus Saccharibacteria bacterium | reverse complement strand
GACTATAAGGGAGTATGTAAAATAGATTATTTTTCCGCTGATATATATACAGAATTAATGATGATCCCCAAAATAATCTATAAAGATCGGTAAGGGCCGTTAGCTCAGTTGGTTAGAGTGTCTGCGTGGCACGCAGAAGGTCGCCGGTTCGAATCCGGCACGGTCCACAATTTTTTAAAATATAGCCGCCCGCTCTTTGAAGCAAAATTTTTGCGGTAAAGAGGGGATGGTTATAAAAAATTATAAAATAGGAGGCAAAAATGTCCTCAGCAGAAAATTCAAAAGAGCAAAAAAGAAGAGAAGCAAAAAAGGAAATAGAAGAAATAAAAAAGAAGCTAGAGAGAGCAGAAAAAAAATTTGAGAGATTAATGGGCGAGATTGATACAAATTTATCAAAGTTTAGTCAAGACGACCTCATTCTCTATGGCACTTTCTCCAACCGGGCAATTTAAATTTTAAGCTGCTTGTGCGTTGGTAGTCCCATTCCTCACAACGCACACCTCATTAATAAATCAGTATGCCGAGGTAGCTCAGGGGTAGAGCATGCGACTGAAAATCGCAGTGTCGGCGGTCCGATTCCGCCCCTCGGCACCAAATGCGGGAGTAGCTTAGTGGTAGAGCGTCTCGTTGCCAACGAGAAGATCGCGGGTTCGAACCCCGTCTCCCGCTCTAATTATAAAAATTAAATAACTTAGGAAACGGCTTATTTTAGCCATTTTTTATAGAAATAATAGTAAAAACACTTGACAAAATTGTCAAGCTATGATAGTATATAGACAATCCCTGAAAGGGGATTTTTAATTTGTTTGTTTATCTGCTTTTAAATAGATAAAATTTTTGTCTATTTAAAGCAGAAATAAGCAAATCTATGTACGCTATTAATCATAAAGTTTCCGCTTCTTTAGCTTTAGCCAGTTTATTCTCTAACTTTGTTTTCCCTCAGTACGGTTTAATGGATAATAATTTAGCAGAAGAAGAAACTGTTCTGTTGCCGAATGATTCCTTGGCTACTATTCAAGGCCAAGCATTAATTCAATTAAGCAGTTTGGATATACCAGTAATTGTTTCTCAAAATTGGGTAACTATTACTGCTTATTCCAGTACACCAGACCAGACCGACTCAACTCCTTTTATTACTGCTTCTGGAACAAATGTCCACGATGGAATTATTGCTTGTAACTTCTTAAGATTTGGAACTAAAGTGCGTTTTCCTGAATTATACGGAGATAAAATTTTCGTAGTTGAGGATAGAATGGCGCTTCATAATAGCCATAAAATAGACATTTGGTTTCCAACTCGCTGGCAAGCAAAACAATTTGGAGTTAAAACAGCTAAAGTAGAAGTATTAGGAACATAAAAAACCCTGTCATCTGACAGGGTTTTTTATGTGTGCCGCGGGTGGGACTCGAACCCACATGGACAATGTCCACACGATTTTAAGTCGTGCGCGTAAGCCAATTCCGCCACCGCGGCATTTATGAGGTGACGGCGGGATTCGAACCCGCGAATAGAGGTTTTGCAGACCCCCCCCTTAGACCACTTGGGTACGTCACCTTGTTTTTATTTTATCATGTTTTTAATAAAATTCAACTTTTATCTTTTTTAATTTTTCCTAAAATTTCCTCGATTTTTCGCGCCTTGATTTCAGCTTGATCAATTTCAAATCGGATTTTAGGCACTATTTTCATATATAGTTTTTTATTAAGTGCTTGTTGAAGATGATAAATGTTTTTATCAATAATTCTTAAAACCAATTCTTTTTTTTTAGTAGGCATTATGCTGATTTTGACTTTAGCATGAGATAGATCAGGAGAAGTTTCGACTTGATTAATTGTTACTAAAATATCTTCAAACTCAATTTCCCGCAAAATTAGTTTGCTAATTTCTTGTCTAAGAAGTTCATTGATCCGTTTAATTCTTTGGGACATTTTTTAATTATATTTCTCTTTTTTCTGTCTTTTCCTCATAAATCTCAAGAATATCTCCTTTTTCAATTACTTCTGTTCCTTTAAATAAAATGCCGCATTCTTGCCCCTTGCTAACTTCATCAATTTCTTTTTTATCTCTTTGCAGTTGGATAAGTTTGCCTTGTCCTATTTTTTTATCTCCACGGATAATATCAATTAAGGTTCCATTCTTAATTTGTCCATCAATCACTTTCCCGCCAACAATTTGCCTGTCTTTTTCGTTTCTAAACAATGCTAAAACTTTAAGCCGTCCAAGAATATTTCTTATAACTTCTGGTTTCAATAATTTAGAAAGCAATTCTCTGGTTGCTTGAATGAGTTCATAAATTATTTCAAAAAGCATTATTTTTATTTTTTTTTGCTGAGATAATTGTATAATATTTGAATTAACTTTAATTCGGAAGCCAATTATTTTAGCTTGAGCTGATTCAGCTAACTTGATATCTGTTTCAGTAATATCGCCAACTTCAGCTTTCAAAATTCTTAAAACAACTTCATCCATAGGAACGCTTTTTAAAGATGCCTTAATAGCTTCCAAAGAACCGTGAACATCGGCCTTAAGAATAACATTGAGAATTTTTTTATCCGGTTCAAAAACAAAAACTTCTTTTTCTTCTTTTCTTTTAGCAATTTTTTTGTCTGCTTTAATTTGAGCTGATTCTATGCTGTCAAAAGTATAGAATTTTTCTCCTAATTGAGGAACTTGATTAAGTCCAGTTATAATAACCGGTGCTGAAGCAGATGCTTTTTCAATTGGAATAGACTGGAAATCTTCCATTGTTTTAATTCTTCCAACAGCTGAACCAGTGCCAATAATATCTTTATTTTTCAAAGTGCCTTGTTTAACTAAAAGCGTTGCTGTGGGCCCTCTTTTATTGTCTTGATGCGACTCAACAACTACTCCTAAAGCTGGCTCTTCTGGACTATTTTTCAGCTCTTCCATTTCAGATACCAAAAGAATCATTTCTAAAAGTTCATCAATGCCTTGTTTAGTTTTGGCTGACACATTAATTGAAGGGACCTGCCCACCTAAAGATTCTACGCTTATATTATTTTTAGCTAGTTCTCCTTTAACCTTTTCTGGTTGGGCTTCTTTTTTGTCAATTTTATTTAAAGCAACTATTAAAGGGATTCCGGTTTTTTTAATATGATCAATAGCTTCTTTGGTCTGAGGTTTAATTCCTTCTTCAGCAGCAATAACTAAAATAGCAATGTCTGCTACCTTAGCTCCTCTTGAGCGCATAGCAGAAAAAGCTTCATGCCCTGGCGTATCAATAAAAGTGATTTTTTTATCCTGATGTTCTATCTGATAAGCGCCAATATGCTGGGTAATGCCGCCTGATTCTTTCTCGGTAATTTTTAGATCCTTAATTGCTTCAAGGATTGATGATTTTCCATGGTCAACATGACCTAAAATAACAACCACTGGCGGCCTTGATTGCATATTCTTTTGTTCTTTTTTGGTTTTTTTCATCATTTTATTTTTTCATCCCGGCTTTTTTTAATACTTCCAATTCTTCTTTAGATAAAGGATATTTTGATTTGCCAGATTCAATTGGCTTGCTGTAAATTCTTGTGCCTTGGCGAGTATACAAACTAGAGAGAACTAACCCATTATCATGATAATCAAGCAAGGCAACAGTAAAACTTTGGTCACCGCCAGTTTCCTTAAATGGGTTAAAGCGAATCAAGCTTACTTTTTGGATGCTATGTCCAGCCATTTTTTCAAGAGCTCTTAGTAATTTAGAAAGCTCTTTAATATTTCTCTCTGCTTTTTTTAATCGTTTAATTTCTTCAAAAAGAACTTCTTCCAAATCAGAGGCCTTTTTGCCATTAAAAAGAATTTTTAATTTTCTTTTTATATTCCAAAGCCGTAGAGAAATAAAAATATTCCAGACAAGAAATAGGATTATGATTAGCAAAAACAGAGAAATAATTTGATTGTTGATTAAAATATCAATAATATTCATTAAATTTTGGCGGAGAGGGTGGGATTCGAACCCACGGTCACCTATGGCGACAATGCTTTTCGAGAGCATCCCATTCAACCTCTCTGGCACCTCTCCTAATGTGGGCGGTGAGGGACTCGAACCCCCGACTTTCTGGGTGTAGACCAGACGCTCTAGCCAACTGAGCTAACCGCCCATATATTAAGTAATCATACCGCAAACTTTTTAAAAAATCCAGTTTTTCTGGTATAATCTATATATGTTCAAATCATTTTTAATTTACTTCAAAAAAAAGAAGCAAAGCTTATTTAATTATTAAAAAAGAAAATGGAACAAGATTTTTGGGATAAGATAAAAAAAGTTCATTTTATTGGCATTGGCGGAATTGGCGTATCAGCATTAGCTCGAATGGCGCTTTTGTTAGGCAAAAAAGTCATTGGGTCTGATTTATCAAATGGATTTGCCTTAAAAAGAATTAAAAAACTGGGAGGCAAGATTTTTATTGGCCATAAGGAATTAAATCTTGCCAAAGACACAGATATTGTTATTTATTCGCCTGCTGTTGATAAAGCTAATCCAGAATTAGTTTTAGCAAAGAAATTAAATATTCCAACATATTCTTATCCTCAAGCATTGGGCTTAATTTCAAAAGATAAATATACAATTGCAGTTTCAGGCACTCATGGCAAAACAACTACAACAGCTATGATTGCTGAAATTATGATCGCTGGGGAAAAAGATCCTACAGTAGTAGTAGGTTCTTTTCTAAATAAGCAAAAAGATAATTTTGTTTTAGGCAAAAGCAGATATTTTGCGGTTGAGGCGTGCGAATACAAAAAATCTTTTCTAAATCTCGAGCCGGATATTTTAGTTATTACGAATATTGATAATGACCATCTTGATTATTTTAAAACAATAAAGAATATTCAAAAAGCATTTGCTAGATTAATAGGAAAGGTTTCTTCAGATGGGTTTATAGTTTGCAATCCTAATAATGAGAAAATAAAACAAACGCTGTTAATAGCAAACAGAAAAGCAAAAATAATTGATTATACAAAAGAAAAATTAGATATTAAATTAATGTTTCCTGGTGAGCATAATATTCAAGATGCAAAAGCAGCTTTGTCTGTTGCAAAATTAACAGGTATAAAAAAAGAAAAAGCGCAAAAAACGCTTAAAAGTTTTTCCGGGACTTGGCGTCGCTTTGAATATAAGGGCAAAACAAAAAAAGGCGCTTTAATCCATGATGATTATGCTCATCATCCAGTAGAAATTAAGGCAACACTTAAAGCTGTCAAGGATAAATTTTTTAATAAAAAAATTATTGTTATTTTCCAACCCCATTTGTATTCAAGAACAAAATTTCTATTAAAAGATTTTGCTAAAAGTTTTAATAATATAAACCAAATAATTATCACGGATATTTACGCGGCCAGAGAAAAAAATGATAAAAGCATTCATGCAAAGGACTTAGTTAAGGAAATTAAAAAATATAATACAAATGTTCAATATACGTCTAATTTTTCGGAAATAGAAAAGTATTTAAAGAACAGAGCAGGGAAAGACACTCTAATCATCACCATGGGCGCAGGGGATGTTTATAAAATAGGAGAAGAGATGCTTTCTTAAAATGGAAAACGTCGAGTAATTAAAAAAGGCATCCTCAGTAGGCGAGGGGGAACTCGAATCTCCACGAGCTAATCTTCCTAGCAGTAATAGTGGCATTGATTCCTTTTCCATATGTCTATGTAGATTACCTTAGAAACTTGACAAAGTACTCCACAAGGTATAAAGAAATAAGAAGGTATTGAACATTTTAAGGGTTATGATATAATATAAAAAAGATTTACAAAGATTTACTTAGTCCTTGCGAATTTAAATTTTCTAATCAATAAATATTATGAGAGCATTATTGGCAAGGGTATAGCTTTAGGGCATACCCTTGCTAATATTTCTTGTAAATAAAATTAAAATTATGCCAAAAACAATTGAACTAACAAGCCAGGATTTTGAAAAAGAAGTTTTGCAATCAGATATTCCTATCTTAGTAGATTTTTGGGCGCCTTGGTGCCAGCCCTGCATAATGATGTCGCCTGCCTTAGATGAACTTTCAGAGGAGCTTGATGGCAGATTAAAAATAGGCAGATTGAATGTAGAGATTTCGGAGCATCAGATGTTGGCAGCTCAGTATCAAATTCAAAGCATTCCCAATATGAAGCTCTTTAAGAATGGTCAAGTAGTTAAAGAATTTATTGGTTTGCGTCCAAAGGAAATGTTTAAAACGGAATTGGAGGCAGAACTTTAATTATTAAATAATTCTGCCGTTGAATAATATTTTAACTTTATGGCAGATAGAGAAAATAAATATCCGTTGATAATTATCGGGCTTGGACCGGCTGGGTTAACAGCTTCAATCTATGCTTCTCGTTATCAAATAAATCATCTAGTCATTGGCCAGGCCTTAGGCGGCTTGGCTTTTGAGGCGCATAAGATTTGTAATTTTCCAACAGAAGAGGAAATTTCCGGCGGAGAAATTGTTGAGAAAATGAAGAAACACGCAGAATCCTTAGGCGCTTTTTTGATGGCAGACAAAATAGTTAATATTGTTGAAGAGGATAAAATATTTAAGGTTACTACCCAAAAAAGGAATGTTTTCTGGGCCGAGACGCTTCTTTTAGCTATTGGTACCAAGCATCGCCAAATAAATTTACCTGATGAAAATAAATTTATCGGCAAGGGTATTTCTTACTGCGCTACTTGCGATGCTATGTTTTATCGGGACAAAACGGTTGCAGTTGTTGGCGGTAGCGACAATGCCGACACATCTTCACTTTATCTGGCAGAAATAGCGAAAAAGGTTTATCAAATCTATCATGGCAACAAATTGCGCGGCGAGACTGCCTGGATTAATCAAATTGAAGGCCATAAAAAAATTGAGGTTATTTACAACACAAAAGTTATCAAATTAAAGGGCAAAGAAAAATTAGAAAAAATTATTCTGGACAAACCTTCCCATAGTTTGAAAGAAATTGCTGTTGACGGTTTATTTATTGAAATAGGGACGGTGCCTCAAAAAATATTAACAGAGAAATTATCAATAGAGACAGACAAAAATAGCTATATCAAAGTGTCGCTCGGCCAGGAAACCAGTCACAGGGGCGTTTGGGCAGCCGGCGATATTACTACTACTTCTAACGGCTTTCATCAAATTATCACTGCCTGTAGCGAAGGAGCGATTGCCATTGAAAATATATTTAAATTTTTACAAAAGAAAAACAAATAAATTCTACACTTGATTCCTGAAAGATACATGGCAAAAGTCAAAAGCAAACAATAATGCGAATAACTTTATGGCTAAAATAGATAAAGATAAATGTATCGGTTGCAGCATTTGTGTCAACATATGCCCGGAGGGTATAGAACTGGTTAACGGGAAAGCTGAAATAAAAAACAAAAATGCCAATTGCTTGGAAGATGCTGTCAAAGCATATGCAACAATATAAATCCCGAATAATATCGATAATAGTTTCTAAAATAGTTTGAATAAATACCGGTTTAGAAATATAATGTTCTCAAAAAGCAGGATAAATTTTATTGTTTCTTTTATTTTTTCCTTGATTATTTATCTTGTTTTGACAATTGGCTCAGGGAATATTTTGTATTGGAGCAAAGAAGAAATTATCTTAGGGATTGTTTTATCTGTTATAACCGGAGCAATAATACAAAAATTTTTTGGGCTGCTTAAAATAAAAATCAGCCCGAAGCTTTTAAATCCCCTAAGGTGGGGTTTGTTCCTATTATATATTTTTGGCCCTTTCTTTTACGGTTTAATCAAGGCAAATTTAGAAGTCGCTTACAGAATTATTACAGGGAAAATCAGGCCGGGAATTGTGAAAATATATCCTGGTCTAAAGACAGATTTTGGAATGACTTTATTGGCAAATTCTATCACATTAACTCCTGGAACTTTGTCAGTTGAAATAGACCGCCGGAATGCTCTCTATATTCACTGGCTTTATGTAAAAGATAAAGAGCCGAAGATTAGGGAAATAGCGGGGAATTTTGCCAAGTGGATTAAAATAATTACTGAATAATTATGTGGCAAATAACTGCTTTAATTATTTCAATATTTATCTTTATTGCTTTAATAAGAGTTTTTCTTGTTAAGACTATTTTTGACAAATTGGTTATTTTAGATGTGATAAACATATTAGCTATTTCTCTTTTAATAGCGCTTTCTATTGTTTTCAAGGAAAATATTTTAGTAGATGTAGCTGTTGTTTATATTCTTCTTTCTTTTATAAGCGTCCTTTATTTTGCCAGATACATTAAAACAAAGTCGTAAAATTTCGCAGGCTATTTATGCTCTTAATCTATTTATTTATTTCAATCAGTTTATTTTTCTTCGGCTTAAGCGTCCTGGGCCTTTTCAGATTTCCCGATGTTTATACCCGTTTGCATTCTTCAGCTTTGTCCACTACTTTTGGCTTTCTCTTTTTTATTTTAACAGTCATATTCTACATTTTGACATTTGACAGAGCTAATTATTCTTTAGCCATTCGCCTGATTCTAATTACCTTGATTCTTCTAATAATCGAATCCTGCCTGGCTCATGCAATTTCAAGAGCAGCTCATAAAAACGGGATAAAACCCAAAAAGGCGATAATAGACAAACTAAATTCCTAATGAATTATAATATGATTCAAATTATTCAAATTTTGATTTTGACCGGTCTTGCCCTCTCGGCTTTTTTATTAATAAGAAGCAGGGATTTATTTGTTTCGGTTATTTATTTGGCTGCTATGAGTTTAATGCTAGCCGTAGAATTTTATATTCTTCAAGCGCCTGATGTAGCCATTGCTGAAGCGGTTGTCGGAACCGGCTTGTCCACGACTATTTTTATAATCGCTATTCAAAAAACCACCCGATTTGAAAAATAATTCCTATGACTGACAAAAACAAAAAACACAGCCGCAAAAAAGCGTTCCACGAAAGCAAAGCCAGTTTATGGGTTAAAACGGCGAGCCTGACAATTTTGTCAATTTTTTTTGTTTCAATTATTTTTTTTGTTCATCCTTTTGGCAGACCCGAAGCAGTGGAAATGGATGACTATTTCATTAAAAACGCCCAGAGACAAACAGGAAGCAACAATGTTGTTTCCGGTATAGTTTTTGATTACCGCGGCTTGGATACATTAGGAGAAGCAACAATTCTTTTTGCCGCTGTTTTGGGAATTTCTCTAATTTCTATTAGAAAAAAATTCTTTATTGATAGATAAAATTATGAGCAAAATAGTTAAGATTGTTAGTTTAATAATTTTGAATCCGATAATTATTTTTGGATTATATATCATTTCTCACGGCCATTTAACTCCGGGAGGCGGATTCCAGGGAGGCGTAATAATTGCTTCAGCAGTTGTATTAATCTTAATTGCTTTTGAAAACAATATTAGATTATCAAAATGGCTGTTTCGACTGTTTGAATCCCTCGGCCTTATCTTCTTTATTGTTTTGGCTTTGCCCGGCATTTTCAAAAATACGTTTTTTTATAATTTTTTAGCCCAGACGAACGGAATTTTTTTAGGAAGAACAATCCATTTTGGCATAAATCCGGGCTATCTTAACAGTGCTGGGGTCATCCCTTTAATGAATCTGGCGGTGGGAATAGAAGTAGCTTCGGCTTTGTCTCTGGTCATTATATTAATGATAAAAAAATATGATTAGTTTTGTTTTTTTGATTACAATTTTTTTAATAATTACGGGAATCTCCGGGGCGATATTTAAGAAAAATCTAATTAAAATAACTATGTCCGTTAATATTATTAGCAATGGAGTAAATTTATTTTTGATAAGTTTAGGATACAGACAGGGAGGAATTGCTCCGATTTTCACCAATGCTCCGAATCTAAATATGGTTTCTCCGACTCCCCAGGCTCTGATTCTTACTAGCATTGTCATCAATTTAGCCATAACTGCTTTCTTACTCTCCTTGGCTGTTTTAATTCATAAACCTATCCGCAGTTAGGCGATGCCTTCTCTTAAGAAAAAAGCAGTTAAAAATCATGGCTTTCCATTTTATCATTTTAATAATCGTCTTTCCTCTATTAGGGGCGTTTTTGTCTTCTCTGTTTGGCGAGTTTAGCAAAAAAGCAAGAAATTTTTTGCTTGTTTCAATTTTGCTTTTAACCAATATTTTTTCTTTTATCCTTTATAAATTAATTATTGAAAAAGGCGCTTTTGTTTACAGTTTAGGGGCTAAATTTCCTTCTTTAGCTTCGCCGGATGGCTTCCCCGTAAGAATTATTTTAACAGTAGACGCTTTGTCGGGGTTTTTAGCTCTAATTTTTCTTTTGATTGCCTCTTTGACTCTTCTTTATTCCTGGGAAACATTAAAAAAATATTCTTCCCTGGATAAATTTTACGCTTTGTATCTTATGCTTATTGTAGGAATTTTGGGAATTTTGTTCAGTGGAGATTTTTTCACTCTTTTCGTTTTTTATGAGATAAATTCCATTGCTACGACTGGCTTGATTACCTTTTTTAGAAATAAAGAATGCTTTAAAGCGGCTTTTCATTATTTAGCCGTTTTTGCCGTTAGTTCCCTGTTTTTACTTTTAGGAGTGAGTATTCTTTATGGTCAGTACGGATTCCTGAATATGGCTGTTATCGCTCATTATCTTCAGTTTTCCTTCTTGGATAAAATTGCCTTGTCTCTTATCGGCTCCGCCTTGCTATTAAAAGCGGGATTATTCCCTTTCTATTTTTGGAAGCCGGAGACCTATAAAGCGTCTTCTGTGCCGGCAATCATTCTGTTTATAATTTCTTCTTTGTCAGGTGTTTATGCTCTGTTTAGAATAGCTTTTGATGTCTTTGGCTTGAATATTGTCTTTGGCTGGATTTTAATTTTGTTTTCAATTCTTTCAATTTTTACGGGAGTTTTCTTTGCCCTAAAAGAAGACAGGGTTAAAAGAATCTTGGCCTATCTGGCTGTTTCCGAGTTGGGTTATATAATTTTAGGAATTTCTTCGGGTTTTCTTGCTCCGAATGCCGATTTTGGATTTAGGGCAATTCAAGGAGGATTGTTCCATATAGTCAATGATGCCTTGGACGTCAGCTTGTTATTTTTAATCATCGGTGTCATCATTTATATCAGTAAGGTTAAAAACATCTTTGAAATTCGCGGTTTGGCCCATAAAAAGCCTTTTTTGTCAGGGCTTTTCCTTTTGGGGGTTTTGGCTGTTTCGGGAATGCCTCCCTTAAACGGCTTTGCTTCAAAAATAATAATTTTTGAGTCAGTTTTCCGCTTAAACCCCGCTTTAGCCATTGCCGCAATTTTAGGCAGTATCTTGATTTTAGCTGTTTTAATTAAGGTTTTTGCCTCAATTTTTCTCGGCGAGCCGACCAATAGATTACAGCAGCGTCTTGACCTAAAAACAAAAAATTATCAACCGGTGCCTAAACTGGCAATTATAGTTATTTCTATCTTTGCGATGTCAATGGTTTTAATCGGCTTTTTTCCAAAACAGTTCGTAAATTCTTTTATTAACCCAGCCGCTAAAGCTTTGATTAGCCGGCAGAGTTATATAAATAACGTACTATGCAAATAATCTGGCAGCCGAAAATTGCTTTAATTTCTTTCCTGTTAATATTTTTCGTAATTTATCTTTTTTATCTGATTGGTGAAAAAAGATATATGAAAGGAACATCGCAGACGATTTCCTATTTTTCTGGCCAAGAACCCCCGAAAAACATTAAACTGGGAAATATCTATTGGGGATTTTTAAAGGATTTGGAAAAGCTATATGGATTTTTAATAAAAGATAAGGAAGAAAACACTAATAACTATATTTTTCTGTTTATCTTTGGTTTAATTATTTTCTTTTTAGGAGTATGTTTAATCTAATTTTAAAATTATTGATAATGCTTGCAGTAATTTTCGGAAGCGTGATTCTGGGCTTGCTTTTTAAGGGAATCGATAGAATCTTGAGCGCTAAAATGCAAAAAAGGGTCGGTCCGCCTCTCTTGCAGCCGTTTTATGATTTGAAAAAACTAATGGTCAAAGAGAGCATAATCCCGAGACAAGCCCCGAAATGGATTTTTGAACTTTCTCCTTTAATTTCTTTAGCCGTTTCTATTCTGCTCTTGTTTTATATTCCTATTGCCGGAAAATCAATTTTGGGAAATTCTGGAGACCTAATTTTAATAATCTATCTATTTATAATTCCCGGTTTAGGTTTAGTTTTGGGGGCGTTTTCCTCTAATTCTCCTTATGCCAATCTTGGCAGCCAGAGGCTGGTTATTAATATGATCGGCTATGAATTCCCCTTAGCTGTCGTAAGCCTGGTTCCTGTTTGGTTAATCTACAAAAACGGATTTTCAAACATTTTTTCTTTAAGTACAATTTACGCCCATAATATTTGGGGCTTAATCGGTCCGCTCGGAATTATCGGACTTCTAATTGAATCAGCCGTTATTTTTATCGTCATAGCCGGCGAATTGTCCAAGACTCCTTTTGATGTTGAGGCGGCCGATTCGGAAATTGCCGGCGGGGCATTAGCGGAATATTCAGGGAGAAATTTAGCAATGTTTTACATAGCAGATGCGGTAAAAACATTGGCTATGGCATCTCTGTTTATTGCTCTTTTCTTCCCCTGGAATATTCAATCTAATTTTGGTGTAATGTTTTTAATCTATTTCTTAAAACTATTTTTAATAATATTTGTTAGTTTGACCTTAATTAGGACAATAACTTCAAGATTCAAAATCAGCCGCCTGACCAGAACTTATTGGGGTTATATTACTCTATTTGCTGTTATTGGATTTTTATTCACTTTATAATTTACTATATGAATTTGGAAAAAATAAACGATAAAGCAAATAAAAAATTAAAAAAGGTAGTTAAATCTATCTGGGTTTTTAATTGGTTTAATTCCTGCGGCTTCACGGAAATTTTGCCGGTAGTTGGAAGCAGATGGGATATGGAAAGATTCGGCTTGATTCCCGTTCCCAGTCCAAGGCAGGCCGATTGCTTAATTATTGCCGGGTACCAGACAATGAAGTCAATCAAAAGAGCAAAATTGATTTATGAACAGATGTCTTCCCCGAAAATTGTCATTGCCTTGGGTTCTTGCCCGGTGAGCGGAGGGATGTATTGGGATTCATACAATACCATAAAGAGATTGAAAGATTATCTGCCAGTGGATTTATATATTCCCGGCTGTCCCCCAAGACCAGAAGCGATTTTTGACGGAATCAGCAAGTTAATCCAGAAATCAACCAATTGATATAACAAATAAATCATTAGCCGTATAATTATTATGAGAAATATAATTTTAACACTAAAATCAAAATTCGGAGTAGAAATTTTAAAGGAAGAAAAAAAGCAAATTTGGCTTAAGGCAGACAAAAAGAATTTGCTTAAAATTTGTTCTTTGATAAAAAAGAACGGATTTAATTTCTTCTCTTCATTAACAGCGGTTGATATTTTAGAGAAGAACGTTATTGAGCTTATTTACCATATCTGGAGCGAAGAGAAAAAAACTATCTTGAATATCAAAATAAAAATTGACAGAGAGCGTCCCGAAATCAGTTCTGTCTCAAACGTTTATGATGCTTCTCAAATTCACGAGAGAGAGATCCGCGAACTTTTTGGCGTAAATTTTTTAGGAAATCCTGATTTGTCAAGTTTGTTTTTAGAAGATTGGTCGGGCCCGGCTCCGTTTTTGAAAAGTTTCGACTGGCGTAATTATGTAAGAAAGAAGTTTTACAGCAAAGAGAATAAAAGAGAAAGGGGATACTTTACCTAATTTTTAGTTTTTAATTTTCAAACCATTGTAATTATCCTTTTGTTTAGCCAAAATGAAAGATTTAAACAAAGAACAATATCAAGAATTTTTGTTCGGGCCGGCTCATCCTGGTTCAGGCAATTTTTCGGTTAAGATAAAATTGGACGGGGAGAAGGTAATTGAATCTAAATCTGACCCCGGATACCTCCATCGCGGATTTGAAAAATTGATGGAATACAGAAATATCTGGCAAAACGCTATTCTGTCAGACAGAATTTGCGTTTTTGAACCTTTGGCCTGGAATCTGCTTTTTGCGGAAGCGATGGAAAAATTGATTAACATTGAAATTCCGGAAAGAGCAAAATACATCAGAGTAATTCTGGCTGAATTATCAAGAATCCAATCTCATTTTATTTGGCTGGGGGCTTTTTTCTCGGCCAGCGGATTTGACGCTGGCTTTAAAATAGCTTTTGGCTATAGAGATTACATTTTGGATTTGTTTTCCGCTGTTACCGGCGGAAGAGTATATCCGGCCGGATATATTTGCCCTGGTGGAGTAAGAAAAGATTTGCCTCGGGATATTGAAAGCAAAATTTTAAAAGTTTTAGGGAAAATAAGGGAAGCTGTTTCCTATTTTGAAAAAGAAAACCCTGCTTTTGTTTCAAGGACCAAGGGAGTAGGAATTTTAAAACTGGAAGACGCTATCAGATTGGGCGCCAGCGGACCTGTTTTAAGGGCTACTGGTTTTAGACAAGATGTTAGAAAAAGCGAGCCCTACGAAATATATCAAAAAGTAGCTTTTAATCTGCCTGTTTTGAAAGAAGGCGACGCTTATTCCAGATTTAAAATCGGATTGCTGGAAATTGCTGAAAGCGTCAAGATTATAGAACAACTATTGGATAAAATTCCTTCGGGAAATTTTATCAATGCAAAAATGAAATTCGGAGCAGCTTTCAATTTTCCCGACGACAGAGAAGTATATGTCAGAAACGAAATAGCTAGAGGAGAAGGGACAATGTATGTTAAAAGTAAAGCAGGACCGAAGCTGGAACGGATTAAAATTAAAGGTCCTTCTTTTCTCCATTTAATTCCGGTTTTAGAATTCTTGCTGAAAGGGACAGAAGTGGCGGACATACCAATAATCTATTGGAGTTTGAACGGCTGTCCAGCAGACATGGATAGATAAATATACATGTGCGACATTCAATGTCGCACATTAAACAAATATGAAATTAGGCATAATCCCAAAATTATTTCTGAATTTGTTTAAGAAACCGTTGACAGTGAAATTTCCCCAAAAATCTCTTCCTTTGCCTGAGGGTTATCGGGGAATCCCTGAGTTTTTTCCTAACAAATGTCTGGGATGCAGTTTGTGCGCTCAGGCCTGTCCGAACAAAGCGATTAAAATGGTTAAAATTCGGCAAAAAGACGGGACAATAAAAAAACAGCCCAAAATTGATATTAATAAATGCTGTTTTTGCGGGTTATGCCAGTCCGTTTGTCCGACTGGAGCAATTAAACTTGCTAAAAAAATTCCTTAAAGCATCCGGTCATTGATGATACCCTTATTCCTGAAAGTTTAGTTTTAGTGCCCAGAGCGGGACTCGAACCCGCACGCCCCGAAGAGCACAGCTCCTCAAGCTGTTGTGTATACCAATTCCACCATCTGGGCTTACTATTTTTTTATAACTTTGCGCTGGGGAATTATTTCTTTAAGACGAGCTTGTTTGGCTGATTTGTTACGGATATAGTAAAGTTTGGCTCGTCTAACTTTATGTTTTTTAATTACTTCTATTTTTTCAATAAAGGGCGCGTGAATAGGGAAAATTCTTTCTACACCAACTCCTTGGCTAATTTTCCGAACAGTAATAGTAGCATTGATGCCTTTTCCATGCTTGCAAGCAATAACTAACCCTTCAAAAATTTGAATTCTTTGCTTGTCTTTTTCTTTAATTTTTTGATGGACTTGAATAGTATATCCAGGTCTAATTTCTGGAATATCTTTCTTTGATTGTTTTTTATTAAATAAGTCAAGTTTATTCATAAATTTTGTAAAACATTTTTTAAATCTTCTGGCAAATCTAATTTGAATTCCATTATCTTACCATCAGGCAATTTAAATTTCAAGTAAGAAGCATGCAAAAATTGGCGATTTAGATTCTCTGGTAAAAGTTGCCTTTTAAATTTATATTGCTTGTCTCCAGCAATTGGATGGCCAATAGAAGATAAATGGACTCTAATTTGATGAGTCCTTCCTGTTTTAATAATTATTTCTAATAGAGTATATTTCTTGAATCTTTTTACAACCTTATATTCTGTCCATGCCTTTTTGGATTTTTCATCAAGCAAAGCGCTTCTTTTTTTGCGGTCTTTTTTTGAGAAACTGATTGATTTGGTAATTATTCCTTTTTCATCTTTGACTTGACCATGAACTAAAGCTAAATATTTTTTAACTATTTTTCTTTCACTGAATTGTTTCTTTAAATAAGCAAAAGAATGATTATTTTTTGCTATTATTATTAAACCAGAAGTATCTTTGTCTAGCCGATGAACAATTCCAGGTCGCATTGGATCATTACCAACATTTTTAATTTCTGGACAGTAGGCGAGCAACTCGTCAACTAAAGTATTTTTTTGTTCAGGGTTATTTGGATGGACAATCAAATCAGCTGGTTTGTTAATTACAATAATATTTTTATCTTCATAGATGATTTTCATGTGGACCGTGGGAGATTCGAACTCCCGACCTCCGGTATGCAAAACCGATGCTCTACCAGCTGAGCTAACGGCCCTTATGTAAAAAAGTGGGCGGTAGAGGATTCGAACCTCTGACCTCATCGATGTCAACGATGCGCGCTAACCAACTGCGCCAACCGCCCGCAAAATCATGGGTGGGCGTGCCAGGATTCGAACCTGGGACCTAGGCCTTATAAGGACCCCGCTCTAACCACTGAGCTACACGCCCATTAATAACTATAAATATTTTAAATTAAACTTTCTTCTTCATCAGACTTTCAAACTCTTTTCTCTCAATAACTTCTTTTTTAATAAGTACCTTGGCAATTTGGTTTAATTTCTTTCTTTTTTCAGTAAGAATTTTTTTAGCAGCATGTTCAGCATTATTAATAAGCTTAGAGACCTCTTTATCAATCTGGCTGGCTGTTTCTTCAGAATAATCCTTTTCCGTAGCAATTTCTCTGCCTAAAAATATCATTTCTTCTTTGCCGCCAAAAGTTCTTGGCCCTAATTTTTCGCTCATGCCATATTTAGTTACTAATTGCCTGGCTAATTCAGTTGCTTTTAATAAGTCATTAGAAGCTCCTGTAGTTAGTTCATTAAAAACTAATTCTTCAGCAGCATAACCTCCAAGAAGAATAGCTAATTCATCTATAAATTCAGAACGGCTATGCAAATGCCTGTCTTCAGTCGGAAGTTTTAAAGTATAACCAGCAGCTGGACCGCGAGCAATAATAGAAACTTTTTGAATTAGGTCAGCATTAGGCAAAGAAGCTGTTATTAATGCATGGCCTGCTTCATGATAAGCAGTAATTTCCTTTTCTTTTTTGGAAAGAATATGACTTTTCCTTTCCGGGCCCAAAAGAACTTTTTCAATGCATTCACGTAATTCATCCTGACTAATTTTTTTCTTATTCCTTCTGGCAGTTAAAATAGCTGCTTCATTGACTATATTAGCCAAATCAGCTCCAGAAAATCCAGGCGTTCTTTCAGCAATTTCCCGCAGATTAACTTTTTCTTCTAATGGTTTATTCCTGGCATGAATTTTAAGAACGCTTTCTCTATCTTCAATATCAGGCAAATTAAGCATGATTCTTCTATCAAAACGGCCTGGCCTAAGTAAAGCTGGATCTAAAACATCTGGACGATTTGTTGCTGCTAATAAAATTATTCCAGTATTAGGATCAAAACCATCCATTTCTACTAGTATTTGATTTAAGGTTTGTTCTCTTTCATCATGGCCTCCGCCCAAACCAGTTCCTCTTTGCCTGCCAATAGCGTCTAATTCGTCTATGAAAATAAGGCAGGGTGAGTGTTTTTTTGCTGTTTGGAATAAATCGCGTACCCGGCTTGACCCCACACCCACAAACATTTCAACGAATTCTGAACCAGAAACATTGAAAAACGGAACATTTGCTTCAGTCGCAATAGCTCGGCCGAGAAGTGTTTTGCCTGTACCAGGAGAACCGACTAATAAAACTCCTTTAGGGATTTTAGCTCCTAAATCAACAAATTTCTTTGGATTTTTCAAGAATTCAACTATTTCCTTAAGTTCTTCCTTGGCTTCTTTCAGTCCAGCTACATCCTTAAAGGTTGCCTTATCTTTCTTGTCTTTAGGGTCAATTAAACGGGCTCGCGAATGACCAAAAGTAAATGCCTGCATCTGTCCTCTTTTTGCTCCTCTAAACATGAACCAGAAGAAAAAACCAATAATAAGCAAAGGCAAAAAGAATGGCAGAATAGTCCCTAGCCAAAAAGCAGCTCCGCTTTCTCTCTCTATTTCCAAATTAACTAATTTAAGTTTTTCTGAATTAAGTCCGTAGTTTTTTAGAGATTCAGTCAAGGACGATTCTTTTTCCTTGGTAACTATTTCCTTAATGCCGTTTTTTAAATCAATTTCCAGTTTATCTCCTTTGATAATAATAGTTGAAACCTGTTCTTGATTAATTTGTTCAACTAATTGGCTCAAAGAAACTTCTTCTGGCCTCTGGCCAGATGTATTAAACAAAGCAAAAAGTCCAGCAATGGTTAAAAATGAGAGAAAAACAATAAATATGTTTTTTAATAGATACTTCATTGTTTATCATTTAGCTTTAAGGATATCTTATGTGTCTCTGGCAACAGAGATAAAATTTTAAAATTGTATGATTTTCCTATTTCAAGGACATCTTCCATTCTTTGATTTTGTTTAGAAAATTCTGAAATATGAGATAGTCCATAAATATTTTTGTCTATTTGGATAAAAGCTCCTAAATTGCCGAATTTAGTCACTCTGCCTTTTACTATTTGGTCAATCTTATACTTCTTGTCAATGTTTTTCCAAGGATCTTTTTCCAAGGCCTTAATAGAAAGTGAAATTTGTCCATTTTGAATATCAATAATTTTTGCTTTAACCTTATCTTTTTCTTTAAGAATCTTGCTTGGATGTTCAATCATTTGCCAAGACAATTCAGATATATGTATTAAGCCCTCTACTGTCTCATCAAATTTAATAAAAACTCCAAAGTTAGTTAAAGAAACAACAATCCCTTCAACTACATCTCCTATTTTATACTTCTTTAAACTTTCTATAATCTCTTTTTCTTTGGATGCTTTTTCTGAAACAACTAGTTTGTCATTTTTCTTGTCTAAACTGATAATTTTGACTGACATTTTTTTCCCAACAAATTTATTAAGTTCCTGGAGAATTTTGTTTCTATCGCCGTCTTCTATACGTGGATAATTTTGAGGCGATAGTTGAGAAACCGGCAGGAAACCAATTACTCCAGACAGTTCAATAACTAATCCTCCCCGGTTGGCTTCAATTACCTTTACTTCAACCTCATCGTCTGATTTTCTCCTTGTTTCAAGGTCGGCCCATATTTTTTCTATATTAGCTTCTTTAAATGAAAGCTCAACATAACCATCCTCATTTTCTGGATCTAAAACTAAGGCAGAGATTTTCTGACCCTCTTTTAACTCTTTAAAAAGAGTCGTATTTTCTCGTAATTCTCCGCCGTAAATAATTCCTGTGCCTAATGGTCCTAATTCTAAAATAAGCTCATTCTTGCTCATTTTAATAATGCGGCCTTCTATTAAATCTCCGGCTTGCGGCAAGCAGAGAGATTTTTCTTCTTCAGCTAATAATTTTTTCATTGTTTTGTCAGTTCCTTTATTCTTAGTCATATTCAAAGTATAGCCCAAGATTATTAGCTTGGCAAGAGAAAAGATATATGATAAAATAAATTATTATGACAATTACTTGGTACGGTCATTCTTGCTTTAAGATTATTAATCAAGGCGGCCACTTAACTATTATTACAGACCCTTTTGATAAAAGCATTGGCTTGAATCCGCCTCGAGGAACGGCTGATATTCTTACGGTTTCTCATGAACACAATGACCACAATAACATTAAAGCAATTAGCAACAGCCCTTTTATTATAAATAATCCAGGAGAATACGATATTAAAGGAGTTAGAATTATTGGTTGTTCAAGTTTCCATGATAAAAAGCAGGGTGAAGAAAGAGGATTAAATACCATTTATTTGATAAAAATGGATAAAATACGCCTGTGTCATTTAGGGGATTTTGGTCAGGAAAAATTAACTGATAAACAATTAGAAGCAATTGGCAATGTTGATATTTTAATGATTCCAGTTGGCGGTATTTATACAATTAATGCTCAAGAAGCAGCTAGAATAGCCAAACAAATTGAGCCGCGCTTAATCATCCCTATGCATTACAAAATGCCTAATTTAAAAATTCATCTGGACGATTTAAGCGAATTTTTAAAAGAAATGGGATTAGAGAAAAAAACAGCTGTTGATAAATTAACTCTTAAAAAAAAGGACTTAATTGGCAAAGAAATGGAAGTAGTGGTATTTAAGATATAAGATGTCTCTATTAGATTTTTTAGAAAAAATTCAGCAAAAACCCCGCTATGTCCGTATCCAAATACTCTGTTTGGCTGTTTTTATTTTTATGTTTTTTATTGTTTCTATTTGGGTAATTTCTCTAAAGGGCTCTTTTTCAACAACAGCTGAAAAAGAAGGAACACCCTTGGATGAAATTAAAAAAGGAATGCCTTCTTTTAAAGAAACACTAAAAGCCAGCATTGGAGCATTTTTTGAAAAAGATTTAGAAGAAGAATTAGAGCAATTAGACAATCAAATTGAGCCAGAAAAAAAGCCAGAGAAAATTAAGCCAATAGAGCTGCCTTTAAGTGATTAATAATAAAATAATGGAGAAAATAAACAAGGAAGAAAAAAATAAAATAGGAATAGGCTCTGTAAGAAAACGTTCAATTACCGAAGAGATGAAAGATTCATATTTGGATTATGCTATGAGTGTAATTGTGGCGCGAGCTTTGCCGGATGTGCGTGATGGTCTTAAGCCAGTCCATCGCCGTATTTTGTATGCTATGTATAGGATGGGATTGACTAGTTCATCTAAGTTTAGAAAATCAGCTACTATTGTTGGAGAAACATTAGGTAAGTATCATCCGCATGGCGACGCAGCTGTTTATGAATCAATGGTAAAGCTGGCACAGAATTTTCATACTAGATATCCATTAGTCAATGGACAAGGTAATTTTGGCTCAATGGACGGTGATAATGCTGCTGCAATGCGATATACTGAAGCAAAAATTCACAAAATTGCTGAAGAAATGTTAATGGATATAGACAAAGAAACGATTGATTGGACAGATAATTACGATGGTACAATAAAAGAACCAGTTATTTTGCCAGCCAAGTTGCCGCAATTGCTTTTGAATGGCTGTATGGGCATAGCAGTTGGTATGGCAACTAATATTCCACCTCATAATTTGGGAGAAATAATTGATAGCGTTATTCTCTTAATTAGCAATCCTGAAGCAACAGTTAAAGATCTTTTTAAATTTATTAAAGGGCCTGATTTTCCAACTGGCGGAGAAATATATAATAAATTAGGAATGATCCAGGCATACAGCACAGGCCGTGGTCCAATTGTCAACAGAGCAAAAGCAGAAATTATTGAGAGCAAAGCTGATAAATTTCAGATTATTATTCATGAGATAACTTATGGAACCAATAAAGCCAACTTGATTACCAGAATAGCCGATTTAGTTAAAGATAAAAAAATTCAAGGAATTAAAGATGTTCGCGATGAGTCAGATAAAGATGGCGTTAGAATAGTAATTGATCTGAAAGCAGATGGCCATCCAAAGAAAATCCTTAATCAGCTTTTTAAACTTACTGATTTGCAAAAAACTTTTCATTTGAATATGATTGCTTTAATCAATGGTCTGCAGCCTCAAGTTTTGTCTTTAAAAAATGTTTTAGAGGAATACATTAAGCATCGTAAGGATGTTGTTACGCGCCGGGCTAAATTTGAATTAAAACAAGCCAAAGCAAGAGCTCATATTTTAGAGGGCTTGAATAAGGCAATTGACCATATTGATGCGATTATTAAAGTAATTAAGGAATCAGCTAACAAAGAAATTGCTCATAAAAATTTAATTAAAAAATTTAAATTAACTGATTTACAGGCAACAGCTATTTTGGAAATGCGTTTACAGGCATTGGCTGGTTTAGAAAGAAAGAAAATTAAAGACGAATTAAAAGAGAAAAAACAGCTAATTAAAGAATTAGAAATTTTATTAAAGAGTCCAAGAAAGATTTTAGGAGTAGTGAAAGACGAATTAAAAGAAATCAGGGAGAAATATGCTGATACAAGAAAAACCAAGGTTCATAATCAGGCTGTTGGCCAGCTTACTGAAGAGGAATTAGTTCATAAAGAAGAATGCGTTATTCTTTTAACCAAAGGCGGTTATATTAAAAGAGTTAATCCACAGGATTATAGAGCACAAAAAAGAGGAGGCAAAGGAATAGTTGGCATTAAGCCAAGAGAAGAAGATGTAGTTAGCTATTTCTTACCTGCTTCAACTCATGATGATATACTATTTTTTACTGATCAAGGGCGGGTTTTCCAGTCTAAGGCCTATGAAATTCCAGAAACAAGCAGAATTGCCCGCGGCCAGGCTATTGTAAATATTCTACAATTAGCTTCCCAAGAAAAAATTAACGCTATTCTTAATGTGAATAAAGAGCAAGGTATGAAATATTTGGTGATGTCCACAGAAAATGGTATAATTAAAAGAACCAAAGTTGAAGATTTTAGCAATGTTAGAAGGACTGGTTTAATAGCTATTAATTTAAACAAAGGTGATAAATTAAAATGGGCCAAACTGGCTTCAGGACAAAGTGAAATTATTTTAGTTACTTCTAAAGGACAAAGCATCCGTTTCAAAGAAAGTGATGTTAGGTCAATGTCTCGTGCTGCGGCTGGGGTAAAAGGAATTAATTTGAGAGAAAATGACAAATTGATTAGAATGGATGTTATAGAGAAAAATGCTGAAAAAAAGAACTTGAAAGTATTAGTTATAACTAAAAATGGGTTTGGCAAAAAAACATACCTGAAGTTTTATAAGACACAGAGAAGAGGCGGAATTGGCATCAAAACTGCCAAGATTACAGAAAAGACAGGCGATATTATTGCTAGTCAAATTTTAGATGATGAGGAAGACTTAATTGCTATTTCTCAAAAAGGACAGGTAATTAGGACTAATCTTAAAGATATTTCTTGTTTAGGAAGAGCCACTCAAGGTGTTAAGGTTATGAAAATGAGCCAAGGAGATAAAGTAGCTTCTGTAGCTTGTATATAATTTTATGACAGAAAATGCCAATGGCTTTTTTAAGCCAGAAGAAATTTTAAGCCAATTGGATATCCGCGATAATATGATTGTGGCTGATTTCGGCTGTGGAGGAGGTTTTTTTAGTATTCCAGTAGCTAAACTGACTAATCAAGGACAGGTTTACGCTTTAGATGTAGTTAAAGAAAATTTAGAAGCGGTAAAAAGCAAAGCTGAACTGGAAAATATTAAGAATATTGAAATAGTTCATTGTAATTTAGAAATTCCTGGCTCTTCAAAAATAAATGACAATTCAGCAGATTTAGTTATTTTACGCAATATTTTATTCCAGTCCCAAAAAAAACCAGAGATTATTAGAGAAGCAAAGAGAGTATTAAAAGACATTGGCCAGATTGTAATTATTGAATGGATTAAAGGTTCTAATATGGCGCCTGAACAGGGCTGGTTTATTTCAAAAGAGGAAATTCAAAAATTAACCAGCGACGAAGAATTAATTTTAGATAAAGAATTATTTCTTGATAATCAGCATTATGGTTTAGTTTTTAAAAAATAGAATTGTGTCTAAAGTAAAAATTGCTACTTTTTATACTTTTATTGCTCCAGTTATTCTTATTGGATTAGCTTCTATTTTCCCTGGCTGCAAAGAACCAGTTGAAAATGCGGAATTGGAATTCTGGGGAGTTTTTGATGATTCGGATATTTACGATTCTTTAATTGAGGATTTTAATAATGAGCATCCAGAGATAAAAATTGAATATCACAAAAAAATTAGCTCAACTTATGAAAAAGATTTGCTTGAAGCAATGGCCAGTAATCGCGGACCAGACATTTTCATGCTTCATAACACTTGGGTACCCAGATACAAAGACAAAATATTAGCTGCTTCATCAGAGCTTATTACAATTAAACAGATTCAAGAGAATTTTGTTGATGTAATTTATGAAGATTTTGTTATAGACAATTATATTTTTGCTATGCCACTGTGGGTTGATACTTTAGCTCTTTATTACAATAAAGATATTTTTAATACCAATGGCATTCCTCAATCGCCAGTTACATGGGAGGAATTTTTGGATGATGTTGAAAAATTAACTGTTAGTGACGAACGGGGGAATATTGTTAAGGCAGGGGCTGTTTTAGGCACAGCTCGCAATATTAATCGTTCAACTGACATACTTTCTCTTTTAATGCTTCAATCCGGTGCTCAAATGGTTGATCAAGACAAAAGAAGAGCTATCTTTGACCAAAAAATAGAAGATTTTAGTCCTGGACAAAGAGCTTTGGAATTTTATACTGATTTTGCTAATCCATTAAAATCAGTATATACCTGGAATACCCGGATGCATTATTCTATTGATGCTTTTTACGAAGGCAAAGCAGCTATGATGTTTAATTATGCATATAACCTACCAACCATTCAAGCAAAAGCGCCATATTTAAATTTTAATGTTGCAGCTATGCCGCAAATTAAGGGCTCAACTAAAGATATTAATTATGCTAATTATTGGGGATTAACTGTCTCTAGTAATTGCCAAAAAGCCAAAGCTGCCTGGCAATTTATTGTTTGGCTGTCTGAAAAAGAAAATACGCAAAAATATTTAGAATTAACTAAAAGACCGACTGCGCGCCGCGATTTAGTATCTTGGCAAAAAGACGATCCTGATATAGGAATTTTTGCCGAACAGGCATTAACAGCGCATTCCTGGTACCAGGTGGATAACTTAAGCATTGAAACTATTTTAGCTGACATGATAGAATCAGTAATATTAGGAGAAGCCACTATTGAAGAAGCAATTGAAAAATCAGCTAATCAAATAACTCTTTTAATGAAATAAAAATATTTATGTTTAAAAATAAATTAGTAAAATATCCTCTATTATTAATTTCAATTTTTATTTTAATTCTATTCATTCCTTTCGTTATTTATGGAGCGAACAGTAATTTGCCTAATCCAATCGAAACAACTGATTTTAGTGAATTAGTCGGAAGTATTATAAAATGGATTGTTAATATTGGCATATTAATTGCTGTTATTATGATTGTTTATTCTGGCATTTTATTTATGATTTCCAGAGGCAATGATGATGATATCACTAAAGCTAAGAAAGCGCTAACTTGGTCTTTAATTGGTTTAGCAATACTAATAATGGGGAAAACATGGATTACTTTGATTAAGAATATTCTCTCTTAAAAATAATAATCAAATAAAATAAAGAGTTCGTCTCAGATGAATGCTGTAATTCATAATAAAATTAAGATTTTAATAAATTATATGAAAGGGGGTGAAATTTGTGAAAAATAGAAAAACAAAAACATTTTTTGCTGTTGGAATTCTGACTTGTGTGTCTTTATTTCTTATAGCCCCAGCAATATTTGCTGCAACTGGAGTAGGGCCAACAAGTCTTACTGGCATAACGAAGATTATGGAAACGATTGTTAACTGGTTTCAAGCGATTGTTTTAATCTTGGGTGTTATGATGATTGTTTGGGCTGGTTTGACCTGGATGACAGCTGGCGGTAATGACGATAAATTAACAGAAGCCAGAAAAAGATTCGTTTGGGGATTAGTTGGTATTGGAGTAGCTTTATTTGCTGGAGTAGCTCAAAAATTTATAGAGAGTATAATAAAGTAATTTATAAATAATCAAATATTATAATTTATAAATAAAAAACCAGGCAATTTTTTGTTATGCTTGGTTTTTTAATTTAATTATCTTTTAGCTGAAAAATCATTACTTCTGGGTATTTTTGAGATTGATAAACTTTTTCAAACAAAAAAGAGCTCTCTAATATTTTTTTAAATATTCTGTGTATTTCAAAATTAGATGTTTTGCAGTTGTCTATGAAAATATATTCACTTTGGAATTCATCCTTAATAATTTGGTATATTTTTTGCCCGCGTATAGAAAATTTTTCAGTATAAACAGAATCAGGGCATTTTTCTTTGGATTGAGAACAGACAATGCCTTGACTGGCAATATTATTCCAAAGCCAATAAAGCTTTTTATTATAAACATACATAAAAGTAGGATCCATGCCAACAATATACTTATTTTGATGATTGTAGAAGAATAATTGAGGAAAATTATCCCAATTAGCGTTGAAAATAATTGACTGTTGCGGGGTATTTTGTCTTAACCATTTTCCAGCTTCTTGATATTTATCAAAAGGATAAATATTTTCTTCCATAGAATTAATCGCTTGAGTAATATTAATATAACTAAAAAAAACAATAATTAAGCCAAGAAAAACAAGAGCAAAAGGCTTTAGCCAAAACAAAGAAAAATATTTTTTTCGGAATATCTTAAGAAATTCGGCAATTAAATTTCTCCAATAATTGTCTTGAGAAATATATTTAAAAGTAAAAACTGCAAACAATAAAGTAAAGGGGGTCCAATATTCAAAAAAACGCTGACTCATAAAAGTTAATAAACAGAAGAAAACAGATAGAAAAAAAGTATAGACATAGACAACTGATAATGTATTTTTTTTAATTCTTTTTTCTTTGAAATTTATAATTATAAAAGATATTCCCAAGCAAAAAAGAGAAAGCAGAATTAAATTGGTTTTTACAGAAGCGCTGATTGGATGCATTTCAGCACCAATACTTAATTTGACTCCATTAAGTTTATAAAAAAGAACATAAAAATTTTGGACAAATATATTATAAAGATTTTGGAGGAAATTATATCGAGTAATTATTCCTATCGAAATCCCAGCAAAAGGGTAAAATAAAATCTTCCAATTAAATTTTCTAATTTTCCAAAATTCTATTAAAACATAAATTAAACCAATAACTAAAATAAGCTGTGAGGCAGTGTAGGTTAAAGCGTAAAAAATAGATAATACAAAAAGCCAAATATATTTTTTTTTAACAATTAAGTAAAAACCCAAAATTAGGAATAAAATAGATAAAAGAAAGGCCCGTGAAAGAGTTATGCGAGAAATAAAGTTGCTCGAAGCAGTAAAAAATAATAAAGTCCAGAGAAAACTGTATTTTATTTTAAATTTTTTCAAAACCCAATAAAACAAAACAAAAATCAAAGAAGCAAAAATAATAGCTGCTAATTTGCTTCCATTTATTAGATTGCCATAAGTAAAAGGAATTAAAAGAATGTGATAAAAAAAAGAAAGGTCTGTTGGATATTTATTTAATGTAGTATATTCTCCTGCGCTAAAATTATTTAAAGTTTCTTTTATACCTAAAGTTCTATAAAGCTCGGCATATTTAATATGATAATAGGCATCTACTCCGCATAGATTAAGAGATGAAAATTGGATTAAAAAGAAAATAGTAAAAAATAAAGTAAAAACTAAAAAAAGGCAAAGTATCTGATTTTTGTTTATATTGCGAAAAATAAAATATTTCATTTTTTCAAGTATAACAAAAAAGAGGCAGGGAAGCGAATGCTTCCTGCCTCTTGTCTTATTATGTTAATTTTATATTGACAATAAATTTGCCAACATTGTCCCTCATCCAATCTGGCCGGAATCTTCCTCGACTATCATAGATGTCATCGTTGACGGTGAAATAAAGTTTCCCATTTTGTTTTGCTAGGAAAACTTTATTTGTTCCTACTAAGAACCACTCTCCATTTTCCCCTATTTTGACACAGAGGGCCATAAACGGGGAATTAGTTGATCCAAGTGTACGTTTCCTTTTGGCGTCCCAACTCCACCTTCTTCCTTCTGGACCTGTCCAGCCAAAAGCTCCATCATTACGGTCGCTACAGCTATTAACTTTTCCGATTGCAGTAATAATGACTTTTTTGCCTTTTGTTACTTGGACTGTTGAGTCAGTTACCATCTTTCTAGCTAATACAGGAATTGTCCATGATCCGTCAGGATTTTTTGTGACAGCATTGCCAGAAAAATGACGAGATTGTTTTTTATGGGTTACTTCTTTATTAGAATTAGATTTTTCAGGAAAATCTATTAGCATTAAAAAGGGTACTACCAATAGACATGTCCCAATCAATCCCAAAAACCATTTCCATTTTTTAGACATTTTTACCTCCTATTTTTTGAAATCTTGGCCTAGCCCTCGACCGAGTCCCTCAAGATCTATTCCTATAATCTCGTTAATTTTTTTGTCTACTTTGCTTCTTTCGGTCTGAACAATATCGCGAGCTTCTTGAAGAGAATATTTCATTTCTGTGAGTTCCTTAATTCTATTCCTAACATGTTTTAACTCTAATATCTCTGCCGCTCGTTCTCTCTCTTCCGTTACTTCTCGTTCGGCGGCTTTTTCTAGTTGAGTTCCTTGTTTAATAGTGATGTCGCCGATATTTAAACGATTCAAAGTGATACCCAATTGAGGAATTGGTTGTGTGCCATTGCCAGTTTTAATCATTTTAATAATATTCCTTCTTTTTTGAATCGCTTTTTCAGTTCTTATCCTATCTTCTTGTTCAAGCATTTCTTCAACTACTTTCCACTTTTTACCCCATTTTTTGACTTGATCTTTATTTGGCATTATCATTGGCTTGTTGAAATACTTAAAAAGAATAGGAGTTGGCACCGAGGAATCTATAGCTTCTAATTCTTCTCCAGCAATTGTTTTAACAAGAATTTCTACTGCTTCTTCTTGAGCTCCAATAGCATCTTTAAACCTTTGAGGTCCTTCATTAACTGCAATTGCCCATTCTCGCACTCTCTCCCTAACAATATCAGCTAAGATATCTACGACTCCGTCTTCGCCTCCGCTATTGAGATAGTTAATAAGAAATGCCCCATTTTTTTTGTCATCTTTTTTTGGTGTTCCTGGTGTCCATGTCAAGCTTATAGGTATTTCTAAAACTGCTAAATCAGGTGTTCTAATGGTTTCGGCTGGCAGGTCTTGATTTTTTTTCTCTACATTGATTAAAATTACATCATAGAGAAATGGAAAAAAAGGAGCTAAAAACCGTAGTCCTTCTTTTTTAATTTTTTCCTTTCTTTCTCCCCAAATTGTTACAACACCAAGATGAGGCGGTTCAGCCGGGATTTTTTTTAAGCAGAGAGTTAATCCTATTAACCCTAATCCTAAAGGCACACACCCCCAAATATTCGCTAATGACCATAAAGCTCCTGACCCAATCAATCCAAAAATAATTGCTGCCGTCATTGTCCTTCCTCCTTTTCAGTAAAATTTTTATTATTTTTTAAAGGAACCGTGGAAATTCAAGTTCCTTATCACTTAAATTTCTTGTCTATATTATATATGGTAAAAATAGAAATGTCAATAGTTGACTGGTATTTAGGATTGGTCTAAAATATAACAAGATCTACTTTTACTAATTAGTGTATTTGTCCTCGTGGCGAAACTGGAATACGCGCTTGGTTTAGGACCAAGTGGGGAAACCCTTGTGGGTTCGACTCCCACCGAGGACACAAGATATTTATTTTAATTGTTTTGACTATTGGATTTCTATCCTTATTATTTTATGAATAAAATTAAAAATATTCTTCAGTCAATCAGGATTGAAGAGTATCTTTTATTAATCTTTTCAATATTTTTATTTTTCTTTTATTTTGTTTTAAACCCTCAGTTAATCTGGTGGACTTTTTTTAAGAACAGTTTTGAAAACATTGCTTTAGGAGCAAGATACTTTTTACTTAGTTTTATTTTTATCTTTTTTTATATCCTTTTTAAAATATATCTTTATTTAATCAAATGCATGTCTCCTTTTGTTGAGAAGAAAAATTCTTTCAAAAATACTATTTTTTCTTTGCCAAAACAATTTTCTAATAGCTGGCCTAAATTAAAAAAATTTTTAGTAAATGTTTTATTTTTTATAAGACCATTTTTAGGAGTGACTGTCTTTTTTACTTTGATTAATTCTTTGCTCGGGTTGCTAGCTGTTTATCTGCAAGAAAGATTAGTTGATACTTTATTTGCTAAAATGGACGAATCTATTTTTGGTTTTTATCCGTTTTTTGCTTTAAGCAATCAAGATGTTTTTTCCGGCAAGATTCCTTATCTTTTTATCTATTCTTTTCTTGGATTGGGGATAGCCATGGGGATTGCTTGGATTGTCTTTTATGCGAGCGGCCAAAAAGCTTTTTTCAGCCGATATATTATGGCAACAGTTTCTGCTGTTATGATATCTTTGCCTTTATGGTTTTGTTTTCCGGCAAATAGCCCTCAAAATGCTTATTTAAATAATGTTTACAATAAAGAAATAGACATTTCTTTGTCCGGGATAACAAAAAACTATAATCCTGGCGAATGTATTATGGACTTTCACGAGGGATCGGGCGTTGAGCAAGGCAAGACTGCTCCAATCAGCACAATGCCGAGCATGCACGTTGCCTGGGCTATTATTATTGTCTATTATTTTTTCAAATTTAAGAAAAGGACTATTTTTTTGACTTTGCCCTGGTTCTTTTTCTCTACATTCGGCACTTTTTATTTGGCCCAGCATTATTTTATAGATATTTTAGTTGCTTTACCAGTTGCTTTTATATCAATTTGGCTGGCTGGGATTCTAATTAAATTAGAGAAAAAATATTATTCATTAAACAGAATGGATATTCAGGAAAGTAAATTTAAAAGCCAGATTAGAAAAGATCTGGTAAAAATTCCTCAAGCAATTAAATTTTTAATCAATTCAATCAAGGGCCGTCATTAGTTTCTTCTTCTGCAGTTCCTACTGGATATAGGTCAGGGGATTTGTAATTAGAATAAAACTCCTGTTTATCAATAAGTTCGCCTTTTTGATAAATTTCTTGATATAAGACGGCTTTCATTGAGCCGTCTTCATTGCTTTCTAAAATATAAGGTCCTTTGATTCTTATATCTCGGCCGTCATTTGTGCCATAAAAATTAAAAATTAATTGATAGCCCTGAACTTTTGTTTCAATTAAAATATGGTTGGGTGTATTATTGACAAAACGAAAATCAGGATGCGGTTCATAAATTGTAGCGTCAAATCCTTGTGGATTATAATATTGAACTGGAAAAGCATGAGCTGACCGTTCAGTAATCTTTAAACCGCTATTAATTGCTACTCTAAAAAAAGTAGTTGAAACCTGGCATAACCCGCCTCCATATTCAGGCACGGTTTTATTTTTCTTAATAACTAATTCAGGCAAAAATCCTTGTTCAGGTCCGCTGCCTCCTAAAAGAGCATTAAATGAAAATTCTTCGTCCGGATTAAGGATTAATCCATTGAATTTAGCTACGCCGATCTTTATATTATGCACCCTATTTTTCGGCGAGCCATAAAAATTGGAAATGCCTTGGCCAAGCAAAACATTAATTCCCAGGTCATTGGTTTGATCAAGAGTAATTTTGGGCAATAGTTTTTGCGCAGTAATGACAGTCTTTTTAATCGGAGAATCAGCCATAATGTTTTGCTCTAATTGTTCAATTGTTTTATTTATATCTATCCCATAACCTTCTTGATTTGGCGTAAAAACAATGGCCCGATTTTCTTGAGTTTCTAGACGAGCATCAATGGGATATTGATTAATGGTTGATGTTATTTTTTTTAAATATTCTTTAATCTGAGCGTTATCTAAAAAGATTCCTAAAATCTGATTGTCTATTTTGTTTTCCTGGATTGGCTCAAACTTGAGCCAGTCAATTAAACGGGCTTTATCAATATTCCAAATTCTTGTTTCTAAAATTAATTGGTAGGGCTGTCCAGACAAGATTTTTTGAGCCTTTTCTTTAGCCAAATCCACTTCATTGTTTTTAATCGTTGGCTCATCAAAAACCAACTCTAAATTAATTGGCTCATTGAAAAACGACTTAATCAATTCTGTTAAGTTAGATAATAGTTTTTCTCTATTAACAACAATTCCTTCGTTTGAATGCTGAAGCAAAAAATCATTGGCTTGTTCATCAAAAAGTAAAGAGGCGCTTCGCCCTGGCCTTTCAATATCCTTAAAAAGTTCTTTTGTTTTCTCTTGGAATTTGTTTTCATCTATAGTATAGATTACGTCAAGATCATAAAGGCCGATTAAAGCAATTAATTGTTCTTTAAGATTAACAAAGAAATTTGCTCTATGACCAATTTGGTAAATATATTTAATAGTTGCTAATTCATCTATTTGTAGTCCTAAATCATTTATTTTAATTGTTAAATCAGGTATTTCTTTTTCACAGATAAATATTATTTCTTGTTCGGAAAAATCCTCTGATTTATTTTTCAATAGTTCTTGAGCAGAAAATAATTTATGGCCGCCCAAATTAAAATCAGCCAGTTTAATTCCTAAAGCAATTCTTTGCCCATTAACTATTTGCAGGACTAATACTAGATAGATTAAGCAAGTCAAAATAATTAATCCTGTTTTGATTAATTGGCGAGCAATTTTCTTCATACTTTTTATAATAACATGGCTCTAGATAGCTAACAATAAAAAATTAGCTCCTAAGAGCTAATTTTTTATTGTTCATTGTAATAGATTTATTCAGTTTTTATCATTATCTTTTTAGTTTTAATTTTCTCAACTTTAGGCAGTTTAATTGTTAGAATGCCATTCTTCATTGAAGCATCTGATTTATCTACTTCAACATCAACAGGCAGGATAATTGAACGGGAAAAAGGTCCCCAATAGCATTCTTGATAATAGTAATCTTCTTCTTTAATTTCTTCATCTTTTTCTCGATTTCCTTTTATAGTAATCATATCATTAGTCATTGTAATATCAATATCTTCCGGCTTAACACCGGCAATAGTTGATTTAATGACTATTTCATTAGGCGTTTGGTAAACATCAATAGTCAATTGCCCTTCTGATTCAGCCAGCCAGTCTTCTGATTCTTCTGTTCCAACAATCTTTTCTTTTTTAACTGGCTTTTCAGAAGAAGTAACTTTTTCTTTTTCCTGAAGATTCTCCATATTTTCATTAAAAGATATTTTTGACTTTTCTTTTTCTTTTTTGTTAAAAGATTTAGTTTTTACAGGTTTAACTTTTTTTTGTTCTTCAGAATCGTTATTTGACCAATTAGCTCCTGTTAATTTTTCAAAAAATGATGGTTTTTTAGCCATATGTATTTAGCGAACAGCAACAGAGAACAGCGAACAATATTTTGTTCATTGTTCATTGTTTATTGTTCATTAATTTATACAAATAGATTGTTGTTTTTTTAATTTTCTAAAACAATAAGAAACAAAAAGAGCTGTGGAAATAAGAAGAATAATTACTAAGAAATAGAGGATTAAGATTTTCTGTCTAGAAATTGTGATTATAAGGTAATTATAGCAAGCGTGGAAAATAATAGCAATACTTAGTCCAATTGAAATAAATATTTTTTTTTGTCTAGTACGAAGCAATCCTAAAGCAATCCAATAGCCAATAATACCAGCTGCCAGGGCATGAACAAGAGTGGCTCCTATAAAACGAAAGCCAATTATAGTAAAAGCTTCTGGCCAGAGCATTGAAGTAGATTTAAAAAGAATAAGTAGATTTTCCACAGCGGCAAATCCTAACCCAGCTATAATACAGTATAGCATGGCGTCAGTTGGTTCGTCAAATACCGAATTCTTAAGAATTTTAAATTTAACTAGTGAATATTTTAAATATTCTTCAACTAAGGCGGGGATTAAAGTAGCAGCTAAAATTATTTTAATAAAACTATTATGTGGAATTTCCGAGAAAAGAGATGAAAATGACAAACTTGGATTAAGCAGCCAAATTAGTAATAATTCCAAAATAATAGCTAAAGGAGCCAATAGCATGCCATAGATAAAAATCCTTAAGACCATGAAATTAGGTTCCGGATGCTTGTCTTTCCTTAAATAAAAAGCTAGCCAGATTAAACTAGGCAATAAACCAAGCAGAATGTATAAAAAGTAATTCATGAAAATTAATATTCTGGCCAGTTCTCAATCATTAAAAATTCTTTTTCTTTAAATGACAGTTGTTGATAAATCGTTTCAGTAACAAAAGGCATAAAAGGATGGAGTAATTTTAGGGAATTAAGAAGGACATAAGCCAAGATTTGTTTAGTTTTTTCGTCGTCTTGTTTTTTAGCTTTTTCAATATATTTATCGCAAAAATCATGCCAGAAAAAATCATAAAGCAAATGCGCTGCTTGTCCAAAATGAAAGTTTTCCAAATCAGAATTAACTTTTTGAATCGTTTCAGATAGTTTTTTAAGAATAATTTTATCAGCTTTAGTGAATCTTGTCTGTGATTTAAAACTTTTAATCTGTAATTTAAGATCTCCGATTTGTGCTAACACAAATCGGGAGGCATTCCAAACCTTATTAGCAAATTTTTTCCCCATTAAAATGTTTTCTTCGGAAAAATGTATGTCTTGTCCGCCTAATGATTGGTAAATTAAGCCAAATCTGGTTGCGTCAGCTCCGTATTGTTCAACTAATTCCAAAGGATCACGACCAGTGCCAAGAGATTTACTCATTCTTTTGCCATCTTTAGTTAAAACAGTGGCATGAATAATTACATGACTAAATGGTATTTTTTTAGTGAATTCCAACCCAGAGAAAATCATTCTACCCACCCAGAGATTGATAATATCACGAGCTGTGCTTAAAACATCGGTTGGATAAAATTCTTTTAAATCTTTAGTTTGTTTAGGCCAGCCCAAAGTTGCGAATGGCCATAAAGCAGAAGAAAACCAAGTATCTAAAACATCAGTGCTTCCTTTAATAGGTATTTTATGACCCCACCATATCTGGCGAGAAATGCACCAGTCCTTGATATTATTAAGCCAGTCAAAATATACTTTTTCCCAGCGCTTTGGATGAAATTTAATTTGTCCATCCTTAACCGCTTTAATTGCTTTTTCAGATAATTTATCCATTTTTAGAAACCATTGTTTACTTATTAATGGCTCAACAGCATTATTACAGCGATAACAACATGGGATTTGATGAGAATAATCTTCTGTTTTCTCTAAAAGACCCTGTTTTTTTAATTCATCAATTACTTTTTTGCGGGCTTCCAGCACAGTTAATCCTTCAAAGTTTCTACCAGCTGCTTTTGTAATTTTTCCGTCTTGACCAATAACCTGAATAAATTTTAATTTATTGCGTTCAGCAATTTCTGCGTCAATAGGTGAATGGGCTGGGGTAACTTTCACGGCTCCGGTTCCAAAATCAGGATCAATTGCTTTATCAGCAATAATGGAAATTTCCCGATTAGCTAAAGGTAAAAGTGCTTTTTGGCCAATTAATTTTTTGTATTTTTTGTCAGCTGGATGAACAGCTACGGCAGTATCACCTAGCATTGTTTCCGGTCTTGTAGTAGCTACGATAATAAACTTGTTTTTGTTTCCTGTTAATGGATATTTTATATACCATAAATGACTTTTTTCTTCCTTGTATTCCAGTTCTAAATCAGATAGGCTAGTCTGGCAGCGAGGGCACCAATTAATTACTCTTTCCCCCTGATAAATCCATCCCTTTTTATAGTAATGTAGAAAAATTTGTTTAACTGCTTTTTGGTAATTGGGGTTCATGGTAAAAGCGGTTCGCGACCAATCACAAGAACAGCCAAGTTTTTTTAATTGCAAGAGAATTAAATCACCGTATTTTTTCTGCCATTCCAATACTTTTTCCAGGAATTTTTCTCGTCCCAGACCATGACGAGTTAATCCTTGTTTCTTTAATTCTTTTTCCACTACATTTTGAGTGGCAATTCCAGCATGGTCTGTTCCAGGCAGCCAAAGAGTTTTGTATCCTAACATTCTTTTCCAGCGAATCAGAATATCTTGGGTAAAGGCATTAAGAGCGTGTCCCATATGGAGCTCTCCAGTAATGTTTGGCGGGGGGATCACAATAGAGTATTTTGTATTTAGTGTTTTGTATTTGGCATCTTTTAAATTGTCAGGATTGAAAAATCCCGACTTTTCCCATTCATAATAAATTTCTTTTTCGTTTTTTTTAGAATTATATGCTTTTGAAAATTCTTTCATATTATTATTACTTTATAATAAAATGCTTTATTAGGCAATTAATTTCAAATTGGCGTTTGCCTGAATCTTGCGCCAGGTTTGTTTAGAAATTGGCTTTTCTTTATGAAATGCAGCAACAGCAATCATAGCAGCATTGTCAGTGCATAGGATAGAATCTGGAATATAGAAATTAGAATTTGGCAAACTATTTTTAACTTCCTGGGCCATTTGCTTACGTAATTCTTTATTAGCAGCTACCCCGCCAGAGAGCATAACATTTTTTACTTTATATTCTTTAGCTGCTTTTATAGTTTTGCTAATTAAAACATCAATTGCTGCCTGTTGGAAAGAAGCAGCCATGTCATCTATATATTGATCAGAAATAGGCCGTGCCTTGAGAGCTACATTCTTACGCTCGGAGAGCGGAAGGATATACTCATCAAGGCGCGGCCTTTTTTTCTTGATCTCATACAACACAGCTGTTTTTAATCCTGAAAAAGAAAAATCAAAATTATTAGAATTAATCATTGGTTTAGGCAAATCAAATGCTTTTGGATTGCCTTGTTTGGCTTTTTGAGAAATAATTGGTCCGCCTGGATAGCCAAGATTAAGAAGTTTAGCAACTTTATCAAAAGCTTCGCCAGCTGCGTCGTCTCGTGTCTGGCCAAGCAATTGATATTTGCCATGGCCTTTTATTAAAACTAATTGCGTATGTCCGCCAGAAACCACTAAGCATAATATAGGAAATTTATTTGTCATTACAGCAGAAAGCCAGTTCGCGTATATATGCCCTTCAATATGATTAATTCCAATAATTGGTTTTTGCCAGTTATATGCCAAGGCCTTGGCAAAATTAACGCCAACTAAAAGACAAGGGATTAAGCCTGGTCCAATAGTTACAGCTATTAAATCAATTTTAGGATATTTTGCCTGTTCAAGAGCTTGTTTAAGACAAGGTTCAATATTTTTTAAATGTTCACGAGCTGCTAAATTAGGCACTACTCCGTGATAAGGCGCATGTATTTTTATTTGCGAGGAAATAACATTGGATAAAATTTTAAAACCCTTTGAGTTTTTCTCAATTAAAGCGATTCCAGTATCATCGCAAGATGTTTCGATGCCAAGGACAATCATAGTATTCTGAGGCCATACCTGAAAACATACAGTCTTTGCAAAGGCTGTATGTTTTCAGGTATGGCCTCATTACTCACATTACCCCAATTCTTGTTTTTTTTCAAATTTTTGGTAGAATATAAAAATATGGCCCCATCGTCTAGTGGTTAGGACGCCAGGTTTTCATCCTGGTAACAGGAGTTCGATTCTCCTTGGGGCTGCGTTGATTGACAAAATAGCACGAATGTGCTATTTTGTTTTCAGTCTCTTTAATATTTTAATAATAAAAGCGAAAACATTTTTAAGGGAGGATTAAAAATGAGAACATTAATACAATCTTTAATACAATTTTTTAGATGTTTTTACAAATGGCGTGTTAATAGTTCAAGCGAAAAAAAATTAAAAGATTCAGACGTGATTCTTGCTCAATCGTTTGGTCTTCGCGCAGGCAGTTATGGCAAAAGTAACAAAGCTCTTGCCATAGTCGTTCAAGATCTTTATGAACGCTTCCATTTGCCTCTTATCCTTCAATGGGAAATTGCAGACTGCTTGCCTGGTATTCCCAAGCAAAGTGTTATCCGCGAACATCGTCAAATTGATAAATATCTTGATACAATGGAGGTTATCAGTCAATCTAAAGATGTTTGCAAGCAATATAACTGGGAAAAAGCAATTGTTGTAGCACACCCAGATCATATATGGAGAGTTGTTCAAATTGCTAAAAAAATGGGCTTTGTAATTAGGATTGCTAATGTTTCCTCTGTTCCTTATGATTCTCTTTCTGTCCAATCGTGGACGCGAAGTAAATTTAGATTTTTGCCAAGAGAATTTTTGGCAAGAATTTTGTATTTATTACATGGGTGGATCTAAAAAAGGAGAATATAAGAGGATATAATAGGAATAAAAGAGGTTGTCTAAAAAGACGGCCTCTTTAATTTGGAATTTAGTTTGACGAAATAGTAATAATATGTTATTCTATCCTTGATTAAAAAGAAAAATGAATATAAAGAGTAAATTATTAACCATAAGTTTAATTATTTGTTTGGGGGCGGTTTTTAGTTTTTCAGTAAAAGCGTTTCAGGGAAAAGATACATATCCTAAGATTGCTAATTATTATCTTCAGCCTTTAATTCCCAAAAGCCATTATTCTGATTTGGCTGAATATGATTTATTGATTTTAGATGTTGATGTCCAGACAATTGATCCGGATATATTTTCTTTGATAAAAGGAAAAAATCCAGAAGCTCAATTTTTTGCGTATATCCCAAGCCAAAGCGTTAATACTCAAGATTTAAGCTCTTGGGCGCGTTTTCGCAATATGGTTTATGATAAAGTTAATAGCAATGATTGGTGGCTAAAAGACAGCCAGGGGAATTTTATTAGCTTTTCAAATACTTGGCCAAGTATTAAATTTGTTGATCCAGGCCAGGGATGGAGTAATTATTTATCAGATTTAGTAAAACAGGATGTTATGAGCCGTGATGTTTGGGACGGCATTTTTTATGATATGGTCTTTGCTAATTTAAGCTGGCTTAACAATGGTGACATTGATATAAATAAAGACGGCCAAAAAGATGATATTGATACAATTAATAATTATTGGCAATCACATATGACTGATTTAATAAATGAAACAAAAGCAGAAATTCAGAATAATCCGTTAATAGCAAATGTTGATATAGCTGATAAATACCAGAACGAACTTAATGGTTTAATGATGGAGAATTTTCCAGCTGATTGGCTGGGTGAAGATGGCTGGTCTATTTTAATCAATCAATATCTAAATGGCTTGCCTTTGAATAATAAATTGCCTCAAATATATGTTATTAATTCAAATACTAATAATCTTGGGAAGATGGAGAGTTATAGAGAAATGCGTTTTGGATTAGCAAGCGCTCTTTTAGGCAATGGTTATTTTTCTTTTGATTACGGAGATCAAGACCATAGTCAAGTTTGGCTGTATGATGAGTATGAAGCTTATTTAGGAAAATCTGTTTCTTCTGCATATAATTTGCTTGATAAATACAATCAAGAAATTAAACCAGGATTATGGAGGCGTGATTTTGAAAATGGATTGGTTTTGGTTAATTCAACCAATCAAAAACAAATGCATGTTTTTAATCAAGAGGAATTTGGCAAAATAAATGGCAAGCAGGATAGAAGAATTAATAATGGCGCTAAAATTAATTGCGTTAGTTTACAAGCAAAAGATGGAATTATTTTATTAAAAACAATTGAGCGGGTCAGAAACAATACTTTTTTAAACGGAAGTTTTATTCGTGTTTTTAATAAGCAAGGCAATCAAGTTAAAAACGGATTTTTTTCTTTTGAGGATAATTTCCCTGGCCAGAGTCAGCTTTTAATAACTGACATTGACAAAAAGGGTGATTCTGTGGTATTAGTTGATAATAAAGGAAAGATATTTGTATATCAGAATGGAAAAGAAATAAATAATCTGATTCCTTACGAAATGTTCAATAGTAGAATTTCTTTAGCAGTTCACGATGTTAACAAAGATGGCCAAAAAGAAATAATTACCGGAGCTGG
>CAZYQY010000004.1:0-8225 GCA_964649795.1 uncultured Candidatus Saccharibacteria bacterium | reverse complement strand
TCAAAGTGTTTTCTTTAGACGGCCAGATGCTAAATGAGTTTATGGCCTATGATGAGAATTTTAAGGGTGGTGTTAATGTAGCAGTTCACGATGTTAACAAAGATGGCCAAAAAGAAATAATTACCGGAGCTGGCCCAGGAGGCGGCCCTCATGTCAAAGTGTTTTCTTTAGACGGCCAGATGCTAAATGAGTTTATGGCCTATGATGAAAATTTTAGAAATGGTATTATGGTAATGTCCGATGATATTGATGGAGACAAAAAAGATGAGATTTTGACAGGAGTAATCAATTTTTAATTATATGGAGAAACAAATAAACAAAAAAATAGATTTTAAAGTTTGGCTTGTTATTTTAATAGTAATAGCTTTAGCTTTTGTTAATACTTTAATTTCAATCCGCCACTGGGAAATAAATCAAGAGATTAGTTTGCTCTCCAGCAGCATTAGCAAAATTATCACTTATCACAAAGAAAAAGCAGAAGCTGATAAAGAGAAAAAAGATGATCTAGATGATCAAGAAAAAGATAAAGACAGGATAGAGCAAAGACCTGTTTTGAATATAATGTCAGGAGGTTATTACTATAGTTCACAGGGAGATCAATTAGGAATTGGGCCTTTGCCCCCAATGGTTGATAAACAGACCAATTATTGGGTCTTTTGGGAAATAGATTTAGCTAAAGGAGTTAGAGATATTAAAATAACCGGTCAATTGCCAGACAATGTTGTTTGGACAAACAAGAAAACTGTTTTGTCTGGGCAATTGCAGTTTGGAGAAGTTAGCCGTCAAGCAGTTTGGACAGTTGATAAAATTGATTTAAAAAGCGGTCCTTATAAGATTGGTTTTGAAATTGGGCTTATTCCTGGAGAAAATGATATTGGAAATATTTTAGATTTAATGACTTCTATTAAATATCAGGCAATAAATAGATATACTGGAGAGGGAATTCAAAGCAATTTAGATAAAATTACTACTGATTTAAAATCAGACAATTTAGCTTCAGGCAAAGGCATTGTTGTTCAATAACTCCATGCTTCCAGCAGATAAATATTATTTGAAAATAGGCAAAGCAACTGACTTGAAAAGCCCGAAAGAGAAACGTCTTTATCGGGCTTTTGAGATTCTGCCTGGCGCTTTGGCCTGGTTAACGCTTTTAGGCGTTATTTTTTTGTCTTGGCTTCAACCAATTTGGGTTGCTTTTTTTATTATTACTTTTGATGTATATTGGCTGCTTAAAACAATATATCTTTCCATGCATTTAAGATTTAGCTATAGACGGATGAAAAAACAAATAGAAATTAATTGGTTGAATAAGGTAAAATCTATTAAAAACAAAAATTGGCAAGAGATTCATCACTTAATTATTTTGCCAGTTTATAAGGAATCAGTAGAAGTAATTAGAGCGACTTTTCAAGCAGTTATTGATTCTGATTATCCTAAAGACAAAATGATTGTTATTTTAGGAACTGAAGAACGAGCTGGCGAAGAAGCTAAAAAAATAGCTCAGATTATTAGAGAAGAATTTGCTGATAAGTTCTATAAATTTATAATTACAGTTCATCCACAAGATATAGTCGGCGAATTAGCTGGCAAAGGCGCTAATTCTACTTGGGCAGGGAAACAAGTCAAAAAACAAATCATTGATCCTTTGAAAATTCCTTACAAAGATATTATTGTTTCTTGTTTTGATATTGATACGCAAGTTTATCCAAAATATTTTTCTTGTTTAACTTACTATTATCTAACAACTGAAAATCCGACCAGAACCAGTTATCAGCCAATTCCTATTTATAATAATAATATTTGGCAAGCGCCTTGTATTTCCCGAGTTGTTGCAACTTCAGGAACTTTTTGGCAGATGATTCAACAGCAGAGACCAGAACGGCTTTCCACTTTTTCTTCTCAAGCGATTAGTTTTGAAACTTTAGTGAATGTAGATTTCTGGCCGACTAATATGGTTTCCGAGGACTCGAGAATATTCTGGCAAAATCTGCTTTTCTATTACGGAGACTACAAAGCAATTCCTTTATATTACCCTGTTTCCATGGATGCTAATTTAGCGCCGAATTTTCTAAAAACAGCTATTAATGTTTATAAACAGCAAAGACGCTGGGGCTGGGGAGTTGAAAATATCCCCTTTTTGCTTTTTGGATTTTATAAAGATAGAAAAAATAAGAAAATTTCTTGGAAAAATAAATTTCATTGGACTTGGGTTCAATTTGAAGGTTTTTGGTCCTGGGCAACTAATGCCTTGCTTATTTTTCTCTTGGGCTGGCTGCCTTTATTTTTAGGAGGCCAGAAATTTAATGTTACTCTTTTGTCATATAATCTGCCTAGAATAACCAGGATATTAATGACCTTAGCTATGGTTGGTTTAGTTGGCTCAGCTATTTACAGCACCTTGCTTTTGCCTAAACGGCCCAAGGGATACAAATTAGTTAAAAGTGTCTTTAAATATTTGGGCATGATTATCCAATGGATTTTAGTGCCTTTTACTATTCTTATTTTTGGAGCAATACCAGGATTAGAAGCTCAAACCCGTCTGATGCTAGGCAAATATATGGGCTTTTGGGTTACGCCTAAGAAGAAATAAAAAAGCCGAGAATAAAAAGATTATAATATTTATTCCCGGCTAATGGCAGGACAAAAAACAATTTTCTTGCCTTTTATCCATTGCCTAATGAGCGGACTCTTAAGAATGACGTACGTCCACCCGACCATTAGACAAGTTTTTGCACGAGACGCATTCTCGCGCAAAAGGAACTAATCTAAGACGACCCAAGGGAATTTGCTTTCCGCAACTTTCGCAAATTCCATAGATGTCTTCATTGACCCTTGATATGGCCTCATCAATTTTCTGAAGGCATTTTTCTAGATTTTCTAATCTTTTTCCGTTTATGCTTGGGACAAAACATTCTGCAATATGACTTTTTGTGCTTGCGCGATTATTCACACTAATCTCTCTTCTGAACGCATGCCGAGTTTTTATAAGTTTTTCTTCAAATTCCTGTTGTTTTTGCCTCAGCATTTTTCTTATTCTTTCCTTTATATATTCATCCATGGCTCCCCCTTATATTATTAATGTTCGATTATTTTATAGTTATAGTTTAATTAATTAATTTATTTTTGTCAAGTTTACTCCAAATGGATTGTTTTTTGGAATTTGTTCAGTTTATTTTTCAGAATAAGATTTAATAAATTATTTTTTAAAACCAGTTGAGCTGCCTCGCGGGTTTTTTTAATTAATTCTAAATCATTCAAGGAACTCATAGCTAAATCAGGGATACCCCATTGTTGAGTGCCAATAAAATTGCCTGGTCTGCGTATTTTTAAATCTTTTTCTGCTAATTCAAACCCGTCTTTAGCGGTTAGAATTGCCTTGAGTCGTTGATGGGTTTTTTGGAAAGTTGAATCAGTAAAAAGGAAACAGTATGACTGGTCAGCTCCTCTGCTAATCCGTCCGCGAAATTGATGAAGCTGGGCTAGACCAAAACGATCAGCTCCCTCAATAAGCATTACTGTGGCATTGGAAATGTCTACGCCTACTTCAACCACGGAAGTGGAAACAAGAATATCTATTTTCCCTTGTTTGAACTTTTTCATAATTTCTTCTTTTTCTTTAGATTTTAATTTGCCATGGAGCATTGCAATTCTTAATTTCGGAAAGACCTTCTGGGATAATTTTTCATATTCTTGGGTAACTGATTTAACAGATAGCTTGTCTGATTCATCTATTAAAGGACAAATTACAAAAACCTGCTTTTTTTGTTTAACTTGGTCTCTGATAGAATTATAGGCTTTCTCTCTGTTATTTGGCGCAACAATTTCAGTTATAATTTTTTGCCTGTTTTTTGGCAGTTCTTTTATTAAAGATATATCCAAGTTGCCATAGATAGTTAAAGCCAGAGTTCGCGGAATTGGCGTAGCAGTCATAGAAAGCAAATGAGGGACAGTTGGTAAGCTGTCTTCTATTTGATAGACCTTTTTTTGCAGGGCGGCTCTTTGAAGAACTCCAAAACGATGCTGTTCATCAACAATTGCCAGGCATAAATTTTTAAAATTTAAATCTTCTTGGATCAAGGCGTGAGTGCCAATAATAATATCCACTTTTCCTTGAGCAATTTGTTTTTTTAATTGTGGATGGGATTTTTCTGTTCTCGTTAATAAGCCAATATTTAAATTGGATTTTTTAAGGAAATTCTTGAAAGTTTGAAAATGCTGTTTAGCTAAAATTTCTGTTGGCGCCATTAAAGCTGTTTGATACCCAGCCTTAGCTGTTTCTAAAGCAGCCATTAAAGCAACAATAGTTTTGCCCGAACCAACATCTCCATTAAGCAAACGATTCATTGGTTTATTTTTCGTCAGGTCTTGAAAAATTTCCCAAACAGCTATTCTTTGATCAGTGGTTAATTTAAAAGATAATTTTTTGACAAATGCTTTGATTAATTTTTGGTTAAAAGGAATCTGCTGTGCTTTTTCCCGAGTTAATTTTTGTTTTTGCTGAAGAACCATTAATTGCATAAGAAATAGTTCGTCAAAAGCCAAACGCTCGCGCGCTTTTTTTGCTGATAAAAGATTATCAGGGAAATGAATCTGTTCTATTGCTTTATTAAGATTGATTAAAAAAAACTTTTTTTTAATTTGCTCGGGCAAGAAGTCAGTGATTTGAAAACTCAATGGCAAAAGCGGTTTAATTAGATAACGGAGATATCTAGAACTCAATCCTGCTGTTTCTGGATAAATTGGCACAAGCCGGCTAGTATGAGTAAATTCATGATTAGTTCCCACTATTTCATAAACTGGATTAGAAAGAACTAAGGTTTTTTTAGTAAAACTCAATTTGCCTGAAAAATTAACTAATTTGTTTTTTTTAAGTGTTTCAATTAAATATGGCTGATTAAACCAGACAGCTTTTATAACACCGCTTTTGTCTTTAATTAAGCTTTCAGTTAAAACCATTCTTTTGTGAAAAAGCCGGGTATTTTCTATTTCAACAATTCTTCCCTGGATTGTCGCTTTCTGTCCTTTTTTTAATTGGCTGATTAAAACAATTTGACTGAAATCTTCATAGCGATGGGGGAAATGAAAAAATAGGTCCTGTATTGTTTTAATTTTAAGCTTATTAAGCTTTTTTAAATAAACAGGACCTACTTTTTTAATTTGTTCAATTTTAGTTGATAAAGACAACATTAGTATCCTCGGCAGGACTTGAACCTGCGGCCTCTTCCTCCGCAAGGAAGCGCTCTATCCAGCTGAGCTACGAGGACATTAAAACTTCAATTGACGGGATAAATTATCAATCAATGATTCTTTATGTTTTTTTTCAGGCAAATATTTAAGCAAAAGCCGTCTTATCTCAACTGGATTCTGTTCGCCTAATGGCACTTTTATATAAGGCATAATCATTTTTTTGCTTCTGACACTTAATTCTTTTATTAGAGGCGGTTCATAAAAAATCCAGAATGATCTTAAATTGTCAAAGACATAAAGGGTCTTATCTATTTTGAGGCCTTTAGGCGTAATAGCCAAGTGAATATTATTCGGTTTTTTTAATGCAAAAACAATTACAGAAAAATAGCTCAAGCCGATTAATAAAGCAAAAATGAAATTTTTAGTGAAAACAGCCCAAAGAAATAATCCAGCTGCGATTACTCCAACCACAATAAACCAGGATTTGTTTTTATTGTAATGTTCAAATTCTGGAGCTAACCATTCAATGCTGTTTTTTTCTTTTATCGTTTCAACTTTTGCTTCAGCATTTTCAGTGTTTTTGTCAGGTTTATTTATTTTTTTTTCTTTGAGATTGAGAATATTAGGCATGCGGAGAGGGTGGGATTCGAACCCACGGTGACATTTCTGCCACAGCAGTTTTCAAGACTGCCCGATTAAGCCGCTTTCGTACCTCTCCAAATGAATTAAAGAAAATGCGGAGGAGGTGGGACTCGAACCCACATGTCCGTGAGGACGCAGGTTTAGCAAACCTGTGCAATAACCATTATGCGACTCCTCCTTGTCCCTACTTTACCATTTTGCTATTTGATAGTCAATTATCCTCTTGCTATGACTAATCCCCAGATTTCTTTTGGTTTAAGAGGCTTTAATGCCTTGGCACATTCTTTTAATGTGGCACCAGTGGTAGCAATATCGTCTATAAGGATGATGGTTTTGTCGGAGAATCGAGGCTCAGATCTCAAAGTAAAGGCCTGCTTAATGTTTTGCTGTCTTTCAGAAGAAGTCTTTATTTTAACTTGGGGAATAGAATATTTTGTACGAGCAAGCAGATCATTAACAACAGGAATATCTAATTGCTTGCCAATTTCTATGGCTAATAATTCGGCTTGGTTAAACCCACGCCATCGCAGCCGTTTTTTATGCAAAGGAACCGGGATTAAAATAGAATTATCCTTATCAAGAAAATCAGAAAATCTGTTTAGTCTTTTAACCATTAATTGCCCAAGCGGCTTGGATAAATCTTTAATAAAATCATATTTATATCTATGCACAGCTTGTTTGACTAGCGGATAATTGTAATAACTAGCCACAATCAAGCCAGTTAAATTGCCTTTATCATTAAATTTTAAAGGAAGTTTTTTATTCAGGGGTATTTGTTTAAAGCAAATCGGGCAAATAAATCCCTGGCAATTTTCCTTGCCGCATCCAAGACAGTGGATAGGAAAAAGCAAATCAAGAATGAAATTTATCATAGCTGTGGATATCTTTTTTTGAATAGCTTTTTAAGTATGATATACTGATTATTAAGAAGAAACAAGAAAAGAAAGATAATGTTTTTATTTAAAAAAAAACTAAAAATTTCTTTAGGTATTGATATTGGAGCTTCAGCAATTAAATTTGTTGAGATAGAGAAAAAAGAAGAAAGGTATGTATTGAGAAATTACGCAATTTATTCCTTAAATAAATATTTAAAAAGAAGCAATTACCAAGTTGGATTAAGCTCTCTCAAGATCACTAATGAGGAAATTGCTGAAATAATAAAAAGAACGATTAAAGAAGCTAATATTGTTTCTCAAGAAGCGTATTTCTCTGTCCCGGTTTATTCCAGCTTTTCCACAATGATTGATTTTCCTTCTATGCCTGAAAAAGAAATTGCCGCGGCTATTCCTTTTGAAGCTAAGAAATATATTCCAGTGCCTATATCCGAAGTGATTTTAGATTGGAGCATTATAAATAACTTTGATAAAAGTTCAGATGAAAAATCCAATCGTCAAGTTTTATTAGTTGCAGTTCCTAAAGACCTTATTAATAATTACAATCAGATAATTGATCTGACTGACTTGAGGCTTAAAGCCATAGAAGAGGAAACTTTTAGCTTAAGCCGCGCCCTAATAGGCAATGATAAAAGCACTGTTGCTCTGATTGATTCTGGAGCCCGTTCTCTAAATGTTAGCATTATTGATAATGGTTATATCCGAAATATTCATAATTTAGAAATGGGAGGAGTAAAGCTAAATAAGATTATTGCCAAACAAATGAATATCAGTTTAGAAAAAGCAGAAGAATTAAAAAAAGATTTATTAAACAATCAGTTGGACAATGAATATAATTCTCAATTAAAAGGAGTTATTCATTCTAGTTTAGAAATTATTGTCGCAGAAATTAAGAAAATCATTAACTTGTATCAGGAAAAGTACAATAGAAAGATTGAAAAATGCATTTTAGTTGGCGGCAGTATTCAATTATTTGATTTTGTTGATTTTTTGACAAAAAGATTAAACATAGACGTATCTTTAGGGAATCCTTTTGCTCGAGTGGTTTATCCTTCTTTATTAAAATCAACATTAAAAGAATTAGGCTCGTGCTTGGCTGTAGCCACAGGCCTGGCCATGAGAAAATAATAATGAATTTATGGATGATATAAAATTAATGCCAAATAAATATAAAGAAGAAAAAACCAAAACTGAGGGAAAGTCAGAAATGGTTAATTTTTCCAAATTAAACAAGCAAATAGCTTCTAAATCAAGCCTTTGGATAGGTTTTTCGATATCATTATTAATAGTGGTTGTTTTAGCATGTTTTGGATTATGGGGTTATCAAAACAGTTTGACTAAAGAAAAAGAAAGATTAACAGAAGAGATAGAACAATTGCAAAGCCAGAGAAATTTAGATTTGGAGGCTGATTTTATAAATTTAAAAAAAGGCATAGAAGAGTTTAAAAATATTCTTAAAAAGCATATTTATTTTTCCAATCTTTTACAGATGCTTGAAGAATT
>CAZYQY010000003.1:34676-52167 GCA_964649795.1 uncultured Candidatus Saccharibacteria bacterium | reverse complement strand
TCTTTATGACTGTCGTAATTGTCAAAGTTGTTTTGCTTGTGTTGGTTTAATAAATAAAAAATACCATATCTTTAATCAGCCATATACTAAAACAAATTACCAGAATGAGATGAAGAAATATAATATTGGCAGTTATAAGACATTATTAAAAATTAAAGAACAGTTTAATAAATATAGTTTGAAATTCCCCAGGCCATGGGCCAGAGTATTAAAATCAATTGACGTGACCGGGAACAATATTAGTTTCGCAAAGAATTGCCACAATTGTTTTAGTGTTTTAGAAGGCGCTGAAAATTGCAAATTTATATATGCTTCCGGGATTGGCTTGAAAGATAGCTATGATGTAATAGCTGGAGGCGAAAAGTCGGAATTGATATATGAAGCTGATTTTGTTATAAAAGGAAGAAAAATTATATGTTCTGGCTCGTTAGATAATTGTTATAATGCAAATTACGCAATGGAAAGCTACTCGTCCTCTAATTTATTTGGTTGCATCGGCCTACGTCACAAGCAATACTGCATCTTAAACAAACAATACACAAAAGAATCCTTCAACAAACTCAGGACCAAGATAATCAAGCATATGAATGATATGCCATACATAGACAAAAAAGGAAGAGTATATAAATATGGAGAATTCTTTCCATTAGAATTATCGCGTTTTGCCTATAATGAGACTACAGATAGATGTCATTACCCGTTGACCAAGAAACAGGTACTTGATAAAGGATATTTATGGCGCGATAAGGATAAATTGGATTATAAGCCAACTATTAAAGCCAAAAATTTGCCAGACAACATAAAAGATGTAGATGATTCTATTTTAAAAGAAGTTATTGAATGTCAAAATGCTGGTCCTGATTGCGCAGGCTCTGATGTATTTCGTATAATCCCTGAAGAACTAAAATTTTACAGGAAGATGAATCTTCCTTTGCCGCGATTATGTCCCCATTGCAGATATTATCAAAGAATTGCTCCAGACAGATTAAAACTTTACGAAAGAAAATGTATGTGTGCTGGAACGCATTCAAAAGATAAAGTATATCAAAATACCGCAGAACATAATCATAAAGATAATCCTTGTCCTAACGCTTTCCAAACAACATATGCTCCAGACAGACCAGAGATTGTTTACTGCGAGGAGTGTTATAATAAGGAAGTGGGATAATTTATGCCTCAATCTAAAACAAAAACATGCCAAAACTGTAAAGCCAAGTTCACAATAGAACCAGAAGATTTTGAATTCTACAAGAAGATAGATGTTCCAGAACCTACGTTTTGTCCTGATTGCAGAATGCAGAGAAGATTTACTTTTTGGAATCTGTTAGAGCTTTATAAGCGTAAATGTGATTTTTCTAATAAATCTATTATATCTATTTATCATCCTGATAGTCCTTTTAAAGTTTATCATTCAAAAATCTGGTGGTCTGATAAATGGGATGCTATGAGCTATGGACAAGAATATGATTTTAATAAGCCGTTTTTGGAACAATTTAAACAACTAATGTTAAATGTACCAAGACCTCATAATTTTAATCTTAATTCTGTTAATTGTGATTACTGCACAGGTACATATAATTGCAAAAATTGTTATCTGTGTATTGGCAATAGATCTGAAGATTGCCTTTATTCAGCGGTTGGTTTAAGCAGGGATTGTGTTGATAATTTTTTTGCCATAGAAAGCGAAAATTGTTACGAAGATATTTTTTGCCATAAAGATTATAATCTTCACTTTAGCCAATTTACAGACGATTGCATTGATTCTGCTTTTTTATACGACTGTCGAAACTGCCAGAATTGTTTTGGCTGTGTTAATTTGAGACATAAAAAATATTATATTTTTAATAAACCGTATTCCAAAGAGAGCTACAAAAAAGAGATAAAAAAGTATAATTTGGGGAAATATAGTAATTTTATAAAAATTAAAAAACAATTTGAGAAATTTAAATTAAAATTTCCAAGAAAATTTGCCAGAATATATCGATCAACAAATACAGTAGGTGACAATATTAAAAATGTTAATAATTGTTATTATTGTTTTAGTTCGGCTCAGGGAATTGATAATTGTAAGTATGTTTTTAGCGGAGGGTGGCACTTAAAAGACAGCTATGATATTTTTGACGGAGGGACTGATTCAGAACTATTGTATGAAATTGTTACCTCTGGAGAAAATGCTCAGAAAGTATTTTTTTCTGCAAACATTATTCGAAGCGTTTACAATATTGAATATTCAAATGAATGTTATTCATCTAGTTATCTTTTTGGCTGCATCGGTCTCCGTCACAAACAGTACTGCATCTTAAACAAACAATATACAAAAAAAGAGTATGAAGAATTAGTTCCTAAGATAAAGAAACATATGAATAATACGCCTTATGTTGATAAAAAAGGAAGAATATATAAATATGGAGAATTCTTTCCAATAGAACTCTCTCCATTTGATTACAATAAATCAGTTGCCCAAGAACATTTTCCTTTAACCAAACAACAAACAATAGACCAAGGATATTCTTGGCACGATAAGCCCAAGCCGGAATATAACCCAACTATAAAAGCAAAAGACCTTCCAGATAACATAAAAGACGTAGATGATAGTATACTTAAAGAAGTAATCCAATGTTCTTCTTCTAATTGCGCCGGTTCAGGAGTATTCAGAATAATCCCCCAAGAATTAAAGTTTTACAAGAGAATGAATTTGCCATTACCTCATATTTGTCCATCATGTAGGATGTGGGAAAGATTAAAACAAAGAAATCCAATGAAGCTATATACAAGGCAATGTATGAACAAAGGATGCACCAATACCTTCCAAACAACATATGCTCCAGATAGACCAGAAATAGTATATTGTGAGAAGTGTTATAATAAGGAAGTTGGATGAAGGGTTTAGTCTGCCTTCGCCCTACGGGCTTCGGCGGACGCTAAATTTTCTAACTAAAATAAATTTTAGAGAAAATTTGCGAAAGGGGGTGAGAAAAAATGAAATTAAATAAAAAAGCTTTTGGTTTAACCTGTGGCATTTTGTGGGGCTTAATTATTTTTGTGGCGACTTTTTGGGTAATATTCCGCGGTGGCGGCAATACCTTAGCCTTGCTTGATAAATTCTATTTTGGCTATTCAATTAGTTATGCAGGAGCCTTTATTGGTTTAATCTGGGGTTTTATAGATGGTTTTATCGGCGGCTGGATTTTTGCCTGGCTGTATAACAAATTTATTAAATCAGAGGAGTAATTAAAAAACAACCCTTAAGATTATATATATCCTTTTGCAAAAGGATGCAATTTTAAGGATTATTCTTTATTATTTGGACCTTGAAGGAAAATCTAAAACAAGATAAAATGATATTATGACTTCTCAAGAAATTAGACAAAAATATCTGGATTTTTTCAAATCAAAAAATCACGCTGTTATTCCTAGCGCTTCTTTAATTCCAGAAAATGATCCTACAACCCTTTTTATATCCGCAGGAATGCACCCATTAGTTCCTTATTTAATGGGAGAAAAGCATCCGCAGAGTAATCGTTTAGTAAGTGTCCAGGAATGCATTCGGACAATAGATATTGAAGAAGTTGGCGATGCTTATCATCATACCTTTTTTGAAATGCTAGGAAACTGGTCTTTAGGTGACTATTTTAAAAAAGAAGCTATTGAATGGAGTTTTGAGTTTTTGACTAAAAATTTAAATATTCCTATTGAACGTTTGGCAATTTCTGTTTTTGAAGGAAATGAAGATGCTCCTTTAGATAAGGAATCAATTGATATTTGGAAATCTTTAGGCATTTCAGAAAAAATGATTATTCAGTTAGGCAAAGATAATAATTGGTGGGGTCCAGCTGGACAAACAGGTCCTTGTGGCCCAGATACAGAAATATTTTATTGGAATGACAATAAAGAAAAAGCGCCAAAAGAATTTAATCCAAAAGATAAGCGATGGGTAGAAATATGGAATGATGTTTTTATGGAATATAACAAGACCGCAGATGGTAAATTCGAGCCATTAGAGCAGAAAAATGTTGATACAGGAATGGGGTTAGAAAGAACTTTAGCTGTATTAAACAATTTAGACGATGATTATAAGACAGAATTGTTTATTAACCAGATTAATAAAATTGAAGAATTATCAGGGAAGGGATACGATGAATCAGACAAAATCACTAAGGCAATAAGAATAATCGCTGATCACATCAAAGCATCTGTTTTTATTATGGCTGACGATAAAAATATAGTTCCTTCTAATCTTGACCAGGGATATGTAGTTCGCCGATTAATCAGGCGAGCAATCAGATACGGCCGTGAGCTTGAGATTAAAAATGATTTATGGACCAAAGAAATAGCTGAAATAGTAATTAAGGATTACAAGGATACTTATCCTGAATTAGAGAAAAATAAAGAATTTATTTTTAATAATTTAGATGAGGAAGAACAGAAATTTAAAAAAACATTAGAAAGGGGATTAAGAGAGTTTGAAAAAGGAATAGATGCTTTTATACTGTTTTCAACCTATGGTTTTCCAATTGAAATGACTCAAGAATTGGCAAAAGAAAAAGGAAGAAAAATAGATATAGAAAAGTTTAATGAACAAATGAAAAAGCATCAGGAGCTTTCAAGAACAGCTGCTGCTGGCAAATTTAAGAGCGGATTGGCTGATAATAGTGAAGAAACTAAAAAACTTCATACAGCAGCTCATTTGCTTTTAGCTGCTTTGCGAAAAGTTTTAGGCGAGCATGTTACTCAAAAAGGCAGTAATATTACTCCTGAACGATTGCGTTTTGATTTTTCCTATAATGAAAAATTAACAGAAGAGCAGAAAGAGCAAATAGAAGATTTTGTTAATAAGGTCATAGAACAGGATTTAGAAGTCAAATGTGAAGAAATGTCTTTGGACCAGGCAAGAGAACAAGGAGCAACAGGTATTTTTGAATCAAAGTATGGAGAAAGAGTTAAGGTCTATACTATTTCAGAAATATCCAGGGAAATTTGCGCTGGTCCGCATGTTGAGAAAACAGGACAACTTAGCCATTTTAAAATTAAAAAAGAGCAATCATCTAGCGCTGGTGTGCGCAGGATCAAGGCAATTTTAGAATAATTATTAACAGATATTAGTTGTTATTAGTAAAGAGTTATTGTAAAATATAAATATGGGGTTGTTTTTTAGAAAAAGGGCTAAATCTAAGAAAGAGTATTTATTGGCATTGGATATTGGCACAGAATTTGTTAAAGCATTAATTCTGGAAATAAATAAAGAACAGGGTGCAATTATTGGAGTTGGCCGCGAAAAGCAATTAGCAAACAATATGAGGGCCGGAGCAGTGGCTAATATTGATGGAGTATCTTTTACTTGCAGAAGAGCGGTTGAACAAGCTGTTCAGATGTCGCGAATAAAGCCTAACAAAGTAGTTATCGGCATTGCTGGAGAGTTTATTAAAGGAGCGACAACTGATTTTATTTATCAAAGAAATAACCCAGAACAAAGGATTGATTTAGCCGAGATAAAAAATATTATTCAGAAAATCCAATGGAGGGCTTTTGATAAAATTCGTTCTCAATTGTCATTGGAAACAGGCCAACCAGAAGTTGAGATTAGATTAATTAATGCTCTAATTCCAGAGATTCGTATTGACAATTATGAAGTAACTAATCCATTAGATTTTCAAGGCAAAGAGGTTTTTTTAAGTATTTTTAATATTTATGCTCCTCTAGTTCATTTAAGCGCCTTGGAGAATATCGCTCACAAATTAGGACTGAAACTACTTTCTATTATTGCTGAACCATATGCTTTAACAAAATCATCAAGCTTTAATCCAAGAAGTGGAGCTGTGTTTATTGATATTGGCGGTGGAACAACTGATATTGCTTTAGTTCGACAAAACAGAGTAGAAGGGATAAAAAGTTTTGCATTGGCTGGCCAGACCTTTACCAATAGACTTTGCCAAACATTTGACCTTGGCCTAAACGAAGCAGAAGAGATAAAAATAAAGCATGCTCATAAACAGTTTAGCCAAAGCGTCCAGCGGAAAATAGGAGAAATTCTTAAGAGGGATATAGATATTTGGCTTAACGGAGTTGAATTAATTTTAGAAGAATTTAATCAGAACCAACCAGCAAAAAACTCTGAATCAGAATATGTCCAATTTTTCCCTTCTTTAATTCTGCTTTGCGGAGGAGGAAGCTTATTGCCTGGGATTAGAAATGTTTTTAAAAAAGATGTTGTTCAAAACCAATGGATAAAAAAATTCCCATTTGATAATCCTTTGCAGATAAAATTTATTCGTTCCAATCAAATCGAAAATATTACTGATCAAACCGGAATTTTAAAAGGACCGGAGAATATTACCCCTTTGGCTTTAGCCAGCTTAGCTCTGGAATCAGCTGTTGATGAAAAAAATGTTATGTCGCCTATTTTACGTCAAGTGATTAGAATGATGAGATAAAAAATTTTAAATATATGGAAAATATATATATTGAGCCAGACGAAGAAATCGTCTCTATTATTGATAAATTGATTAAAGCTGAATCAGAAGAAGTTAATTTAGTTGTTCCTATTGGCGCCCAGCTTTGGCAGAGCTCAATTAATTTAAGATTGCTTAAAAGGGAAGCAGATAATTCAGATAAAAAAGTTACTCTTATTGTTCCAAATGGCTTGGATATTGAAGCGGCTGAAAAAATAGGCTTTGACATTAAAAAAGAAAAAGACATTCCAGTGGAAATGATTCAGGAAGAACAGGATATTATTGAAGAAACAAGACAAAGCAAGAAAAATATGATTAGTTATTTAATTAAAGAATTAAAACCAGGAGAGAGATTAAGCAAGCCCTTTGCTTTTCTGAAGTCAAAGAGAAATAATTCAGAATCTTCTTTATCTAACATGCATTCTCAAGATCAGAAAAGGAAAATGGCTGATATTATAAATCCGATAGGGAAAGTTAAAGTAAGTTCTCCTTATCGTCCTTTTCCAGAGAAAAAACCAGAGATTGAAAAAGCTCCTCTTTTAGAAGAAGTAAAAGAAGAGATTTTTCCAAATGAACAAGAGCCATCTGTTTCAAAATGGCCTAAATTCTTCTTTGCATTTATTATTATAGCTATTTTGATGGCGGGTTTAGTTAGTTATTTAATCCTGCCGACTACTGAAATAGTCATTTCGCCAAAGACAGAAAAAATGAGTTTTGATTTAATGGTTATTGGCTCTAGAGATGTTTCTCAAATTGATAAAAGTTTAAATAAAATTCCTCTTCAGGAAATCGAAGTAGAAAAAACAAAAAAAAGAGAATTTTCATCTACTGGAGAAAAGCAATTAAATGAAAAGGCAGAAGGATTTATTACTATCTATAACGAATACAGTTCTGATCCGCAGCCATTACTGGCTAGAACTCGTTTTGAATCTCCAGAAGGAAAAATTTTTAGAACAACTAAAGCTCTAACTGTTCCAGGAGCTAAAATAGAAGAAGGTAAAATTGTTTCCAGTAACATTGAAGTAGAAGTAATAGCTGATGATTCCGGAGAAAGCTATAATATAAGTCCAGCTAATTTTAATATCCCTGGCTTTAAAGGATCGCCTAAATATGCTAGTTTTTACGGAAAATCGGAAAAAAGCATGGAAGGGGGATATGTTGGTAAAGTAAAAGTAATTTCTGCTGAAGATATTGAAAAAGCAGAAGAGAGCTTAACCGAAGAAGTAAAAAACGAAGTTAAACAGGCCTTTCAAGAGCAAATCCCAACTGATTTAAAAATAATTGAGGAAGAATTAAAAGAAGAAGTAATCAAAGTATCTTCTGATAACAAAGAAGGAGATGAAGCGGATAAATTCACAATAGAGATAAAAGCAAAAATTAAGGCCTTTCTTTTTAACGAAGAAGATTTAAAAAACTTAATTGATTTAAATATAGTTTCTCAAATTTCTGAAAACAAAACGACCCTTTTGGAAACACAGCAAATTAAAATAGGAGAATTAATTATTGATTGGGAGAAACAAGAAGTTTCCTTTCCTTTATTTGTAGAGGAAGAAATAGCTTGGAAAATAGATAGCCAATCATTAAAAAAGGATTTAATTGGTTTAAATGAACTGGATGTAAGGGGATATTTAAGTAGTTTGGAAGAGATTAAAGAAGCCAAAGTTAGTTTTTGGCCATTTTGGGTTAAGCGAATACCATCTCAAGAAAAGAAAATTAAAATAATCATTGACTAATTTTTATTTATTGTTTAGTATATAAAAGTGCCTCAATCTAAAGAAACAATTAATCAAGAAGGGATTATAATTGAAAGTTTGCCTAATCTTAATTTTAAGGTTAAACTAGAAGATGGCAAAGAAATTTTAGCTCATCTTTCAGGCCGTATGCGGCTGTATCGCATTCGGGTACTTGTTGGTGACAAGGTAAAATTAGAAATGAGCCCTTACGACGATACAAAAGGAAGAATTGTTTATAGGGAAAAGTAATATATAGATTATGAAAGTACGCGCCTCTGTTAAAAAAATTTGCGCTCATTGCAAAATTGTCCGACGTAAAGGTCGGGTTTATGTTATTTGTAAAAAAAATCCTAAGCACAAACAAAGGCAAGGATAAATAAAATTAGAAATTATATTCATATGCCGCGGATAGCCGGAGTTAATATTCCAGATAACAAAAGAATAGAAATTGCTTTGACCTATGTTTTTGGCATAGGGCATTCTTTGAGTAAAAGTATTTTATCTAAAGCTAAAATAAATCCTGATACGAAAACAAATAAATTATCAGAAAAGGAAATTAATCTTTTACGGGGAATTATTGAAAAAGAGTATAAAACAGAAGGAGAATTAAGACAGGAAAGAATGATTAGTATTAAGCGATTAAAAGACATTGGATGTTATCGAGGGATTCGACACAGCAAAGGATTACCAGCTAGGGGGCAAAGAACCAAAACAAATACAAGAACAGTTCGTGGTAATGTCAGAAGAACTATTAGCAGCGGACGCAAAAAGGCCGCTGAAAAAACATAATTTAAGATAAATTTCGTATGGGCAAAAAAAGAATAATCAAAAAAACCGAAGATGAGATTTTGAAAGAAACTGAAGCAACTGAGAAAAAAATTGCTAAATCAACTCAACCAAAAAAGACAAAAAGCAAGAATAAACTTGGCGAACTTCGAAGTGCCAAAGTTTACATAAAATCTACCTACAACAACACAATTGTTACTTTAACTGATATGCAGGGAAATATTATAGCTTGGTCTAGTTCAGGAGCGGTTGGCTTTAAGGGTCCCAAAAAGGCCACTCCTTTTGCTGCTTCAAAAGTAGTTGAATCATTGCTTGAAAAAGTAAGAGATGCAAATCTTAGAGAAATATGGGTTTTTGTCAAGGGAGTTGGCAGTGGCAGAGATGCGGCAATTCGCGCTTTTGTTAATCATGGTTTAGAAATAAGCAAAATTAGAGACATTACTCCTGTCCCGCATAATGGCTGTCGTCCACGCAAACCAAGGAGAGTATAAATAAATTTAGTATGATATTTGATTCTAAATGTAAAAAATGCAGAAGAGCTGGTCAGAAACTTTTCCTTAAGGGAGAGCGTTGTTTTAGTCAAAAATGCGCTATGACTCGAAGGCCTTATCCTCCTGGGGTTCATGGCAAATCCTTTAGAAGGAGAATGTCAGAATATGGCCAGCAATTAGCCGAAAAACAAAAAGTTCGTTATGCTTACGGTGTTTCAGAACATCAATTTAAAAAATACTTTAAGGAAATTGTAAAACAAAAAGGAGACAAAGAAGAGCTTTTTATAAGAAAACTGGAAGCACGTTTAGATAATGTTGTTTTCCGTTTTGGCTGGGCCAAGTCAAGAAGGCTAGCCAGACAAATAGTCAACCACGGCCATATTTCAGTTAATCAGCGAAAAATAAATATCCCTTCTTATCAAGTCAAAAAAGGAGATGTTATTAAAATCAAAGAAAAAAGCAAAAAGCTTGCTCTTTTCAAAAACATGGAAATATCGCTTAAAAAATACGAAACTTCAGAATGGCTTTCTCTGGATAAGAAAAAAATAGAAGGGAAAATAAAAGATGAGCCTAAGATAGATAATTTAAGCGAATTTGGCGAAATAAGTATGATTATTGAATATTATAGTAGATAAATTAAAAATTAAAAGTCAAAATTAAAAATTAAAAATTAAAAATTATATTTATGCTTACTCTACCTAAAAAACCTAAAATTATTGAGCAAAAAGGAAACGAGGCAGTTTTTGAAATCGAGGCTTGTTATCCAGGATATGGAGTTACCTTGGGCAATGCTTTCCGTCGAGTCCTTTTATCTTCATTGCCAGGAGCAGCTGTTACAGGCGTTAAGATAAAAGGCGTTAAACATGAATTTTCAACTATTCCTCATGTTATTGAAGATGTTGTCCAGATCATTTTAAATCTTAAGCAAATAAGATTTAAACTGCATACTGATAAACCGCTTAAATTTTTACTTAAGGCAAAAGGGGAAAAAGAAATAAAAGCTAAAGATATTAAAATAACATCAGAAGCAGAAATAATTAATAAAGACATTCATATTGCCACTTTAACCAGCAAGAAAGCTGAATTAGAAATGGAGATTGAAGTAGAATCCGGATTAGGCTATTTACCTACAGAAGAGCAGAAAAAAGGGAAGTTAGAAATTGATAAAATTGCTATTGATGCTATTTTTAGTCCAGTTTGCAAAGTTAATTCATCAATAGAAAATATGCGAGTTGGTGGAAAAACCAACTATGACCGTTTACGGATTAATATAGAAACTGATGGGACTATCACTCCTAAAGATGCTTTCCTTAAAGCAGCCAAAATTTTAGTTGATAACTTTAGTGTGTTTACTCTTTTAAAAGAAAAATCAACTGTTAGCAATATCAAAAAAATAAAGAAAGTTTCTTTAAAGAAAAAGGATAAAAATGAATCTCATATTAAAGAAGCAGATACAGGAAAAATTAAAATACAAGACCTAAAAATTTCTTCTCGGACAGTAAGTGCTTTAAATAATGCTGGATTGAAAACAATATCTGGTTTAGTTAGAAAAAAAGGTGAAGATTTAAAAAAGATTGAAGGCATTGGCGCAAAGGGGATTATTGAAATAAAAAGAGCATTAGGGAAAATTGGCTTAACTCTGAAACTATGAAGCATGGCAAAAAAAATAGAAAATTTGGCCGTAAGCAAGGGCAAAGAAAGGCGCTTTTAAAAATTCTAGCCTCTAATTTAATTTTAGCGGAAAAGATTAAGACAACTGAAGCCAAGGCAAAAGAATTACGACCTTTTGTTGAAAAACTGATTACTAAGAGTAAAAATAATAACTTGTTATCTATAAGGTATTTATCTAGATACTTGCCAGAGAAAATAAGGAAAAAAATAATTGAGGAAATTGGTCCGCGCTATAAAGAAAGAGCTGGTGGATATACAAGAATTATTAAATTAACGCCTCGTAAGACAGATAATGCAAAAATGGCCATCATAGAACTAGTTAAATAGTTTATTTATGATACACACAATTGATGCGACAAATAAAATATTAGGGCGTTTAGCTGTTGAGGCAGCTAATTTATTGCGAGGTAAGAATAAATCAAGCTTTGTTCCTTATTTAGACACAGGAGACGAGGTAATAATAATTAATACCGACAAAATTAAAGTAACTGGTCAAAAACTAAAACAAAAAATTTATTATCGACACTCTGGCTATCCTGGCGGGATCAAATCAATTGAATTAGAGAGAGCCCTAGAAAAGGATTCCTGCGAGGTAATTAGAAAAGCAATTTATGGAATGCTGCCTAAAAATAAACTTCGGGATAAATTTATTAATAAATTAAAGCTGTACAAAAAAGAAAAAGAATAAAAATTAAACTATGGTTACAAAGAAAAAACCTATTAAAACAAAAACAAAAAAAGCTTTGCCTAAGGAAACAAAAGGGAAAGAGACAGATAGAAGGTACTATGAATCAGTTGGAAGGCGTAAGCAAGCAATTGCTCGTGTTCGTCTTTTTACTTGTCAGCCATTTGAAGATGAAAAAGGGAAAGTTTTAGTGAATAAAAAGCCTTATGATGTTTTTTTTAAAACTTTTGAGCTTCAAGAGAAAGTCATTAGTCCTCTTAAAAAAATGAAATCGCTTAATCGGTTTGAAGCAACTGTCAAAGTTAAAGGCGGCGGTATTCTTGGACAAGCAGAAGCGATTCGTCACGGCTTATCCAGATCATTAGTTAAATTTAATCCAGATTTTTCTAAAAAACTTAAAAAAGCCGGTTTTATTCGCCGGGATCCAAGGAAAAAAGAAAGAAAAAAACCAGGATTAAAAAAAGCCCGTCGAGGACCGCAATGGAGCAAGAGATAAAACATAAAAAAGGATAGTTCTTAAAATTATCTTCTTGTAGTAGAAGCTCCGAAAATAATTTTTTTGAATCGCTTATCCCTGCCCTCGCTTTGCTCGGGCGCGCGCCCACACCTACGATTCAAAAAAATTGTTTTCTTCGCTTTAATTTTAAGGTCTGTCCTTTAATTTAAACTAATTCTTAACAATTCTTTTTCTTTGACAAAATACAGCTTGTTATCTTTTAAAGAATAAACTATTTGTTCAGTATTCGTTTTTATAATATCAACTGCATTCCGTTCATTCCTGCTGTCCAATTCAATAATTTTGATATTTTGGCCAACCAGAAAAATAATATGCTCATTGGTTTGTCCATTCCAGACAGCTTGCTTAATTTCTTGACTAAGCCGGGTGATTAATTCTTTGTCATCGGCTTTTTTATTTGGCTGGGAAAAAACATTTTCTAAATAATATACCCATATTTCAGAAGAGGTGAAATATAATAATTTTTTATTATCATTAGAGAATTGCAATCCTTTAACATTTTGGCTTATTAATTCAAATATTTTTGTTCCTGGATTAAGCAAATAAAGGTCATTTTTATCGCTTAAAGCCGCTATCCTTTTATTTGATGAGGCAAAAATCTCATAATCATTATTAGATGGCAAAGGAGTTGAGCTCATTTGCTCATTTTCCATATTAAGTAAATCAGCTTGATAGAGAATATAGCTTGGTTTCTGAATATATAAATCATCGCTATATTTTTCTACGCCAAGATATTTTTCTAAAGAAAAATTTTCTGATAGATTTTCTTTGATGATTTCAATATTAGGGACTAATGGAATTAAAAATATGTTTTTAGCTTCAGTGACCAATTTTGATTCCACTTTTAACTTTTTTTGCCAAGAGTGGTATCCTTGTTTGGATATTTTAATCTCATATTCCCGCGGTATTAGTCGTTTAATAAACGCTGGAGTTTTATCTTTTTTCTTGTTGTTTATATAAATTTCTGCTTTTTTGGGGACTGATTTAAGATAAAGTCCACCAGTTAAAACAGGCCTTTTCTTTTCCCAGTCAAAACTGTATCCCCAAGCGTAAAATAAAACTGTTGAAGCAGCTAAAATAAAAAAAAGAGTTATTGAGTAAAGAAAAATTCTGCGTATTCGCCGAGTCATATTATAAGCATACATAGTTTAGAATTATTGGTCAAGGCAACTTGCCAAGCAATAAATAATGGGGTAGCATTAAAACATGACTGAGAAATTTGTTATTAAAGGCGGTGAATCTATGAAAGGAACGATTAAAGTAAATGGAGCAAAGAATGCTGCTTTAAAACTTTTAGCTGCCTCTCTCTTGACTGACAAAGAATGGACTATTTCTAATGTACCGCAAATTGAAGATGTTTTTTGTTTACTTGAATTGCTTAAAAATATTGGTGCAGAAGTTAAAAATAGAATTAAAGGAACTTATCAAATAAGAGCCAGGGATATAAAAGCGGATAATTTAGATTTAGATATTACCAAGAAATTAAAGGGCTCAATTTTAATGGCTGGTCCATTATTAGCTCGCTGCGGCAAGGCAATTTTTTCCCAGCCAGGCGGATGTGTTATTGGCCAGCGTCCTCGTGATATATTTTTAGACGGATTTAAGGCATTTGGCGTTAAAATTAGAGAAAGTCAGAAAGGTTATTATTTAACAACAAAAGGATTAAAAGGGGCTAAATTTGTTTTTCCGGTTATTAGCGTAACTGCTACTGAAACAATGATTCTTACTGCTGTTTTAGCTAAAGGGAAAACTGTTCTCAAAAATTCTGCCTGTGAACCGGAAATAGTTGCTTTGACTGATTTTTTAAACAAATGCGGCGCTAAAATTAAAGGAGCTGGAACTTCTTTTATAGAAATTGAAGGAGTAAATTCTTTGCGAGGCGGAAAATCTCAAGTTATTCCTGATAGAATTGAAGCAGGAAGTTTTGCTATTTTGGGAGCTGCATCTAATAGCCCGATTAAAATAACTAATTTGATTCCTGAACACTTAGATGTACTTTGGTTTCTCTTGGATAAAGCAGGTGTTAATTTAGAAATAGGGAAAAATTTTGCTATTATTAAACCAGGATCCAGATTAAAATCAGTAAATCTTAAAACACATGAATATCCTGGTTTTGCAACTGATTTACAAGCTCCTTTTACTGTTTTAATGACTCAGGCTAATGGCATTTCTTTAATACACGAGACTATTTTTGAAGGTAGATTATTTTATACAGACATTCTTAGTCAGATGGGGGCGAGAATTATTATGTGCGATCCTCATCGCGTAATTGTTCAAGGCCCGAATAAATTAGTTGGACGCCGCATGGTAAGCCCTGACATTAGAGCTGGCATTGCATTGCTTATTGCTGCCTTGATTGCCAAAGGGGAATCAGTTATTGAAAATATTTATCAAATAGACAGGGGATACGAATGCATAGAAAAACGGTTACAAAAATTAGGAGCCAATATTAAAAGAATTAATTAAATTTATGTTTATAAAAAAGATAGGCATAGATCTAGGAACAGCTAATACGCTTGTTTATCTTCCTAAAAAAGGAGTTGTTGTTAATGAACCGACTGTAGTGGCTATTTCTATTGAAGATAATCGTATTTTAGCTGTTGGGAATAAAGCTAAGGAAATGCTTGGCCGAGCTCCTCAAATCATTACTGTTTCCAGACCCATGAAAGATGGTGTTATTGCAGATTATAGAGTTACTGGAGCAATGCTCCGCTATTTCATAGGAAAAGTTTTAGGCAGAATGCGTTTTTTCCGACCAGATGTAATGGTAGCTGTGCCAGCTGGAATTACTTCTACTGAAAGACGCGCAGTAATAGAAGCGTCTATTAAGGCAGGAGCAAAGAACGCATATATTGTTAAAGAGCCTGTTTTAGCGGCTATTGGTGCTGGAATTCCTATTAATGAACCATTAGGCCAGATGATTATTGATATTGGAGGAGGCACATCTGAAATGGCTGTGATATCTTTAGGAGGAATTGTATCATGCGCTTCAGTAAGAGTTGGAGGCGACAAAATTGATCAGGCTATTGGCGAGTATATCCGGAAAAAACATAATCTGGCTATTGGAGAAAGAACAGCTGAAATAATTAAGATAAAAATAGGCAATGCTCTTCCACAAGAAGAAGAATCCTCTTTAAAAATACGCGGGCGGGATTTAGTCGGCGGCTTGCCTAAAACAGTTGAAATTAAAGATAGCGAAATAACAGAAGCAATCTCTGAACAGCTTAGAGAAATTATTAAGACAGCCAAAGACGTTCTTCAGGACACTCCCCCAGAATTAATCGCTGATATAATGGATAGCGGTATGGTTCTTAGCGGAGGCGGCGCCTTGCTTCGCAACTTAGACAAACTAATTACTGAAACAACAGGTGTAAATTGCCGTTTGGCTAAAGAGCCAATGCTTTGTGTTGCAAGAGGCGCTGGTTTGGCTTTAGAACATTTAGATATTTATAAAAGAAGCATAATGAGCAAAAAATAATATGAATATTGGCATTAACGCTATAGCTGCTTTTAAACAGCCGCGGACTGGCGTAGAAGAATATACTTATCAACTAATTAAACATTTAACGATGCTAAAACAAGCTAAAAAGCATCGCTTTATTTTATATAGTCATAAAAAATTAAAATGGCCTTTCCCAATGTGGACGCAGATTAGATTAGCCGCTGAAATGGCTTTAAATAAACCAGACGTTCTTTTTATTCCAGTTCATGTTTTACCATTAATCCATCCCAAGAATTCAGTAGTAACTATTCACGGTTTGGAATACGAATACTGTCCAAAGACATACCCTTATAACCATTTAAAATATTTACGCTGGAGCACCAAATATACTTTAAAGCATGCGCGAAAAATTATTGCTGTTTCTGAAAACACCAAAAAAGATTTAATAGAATTATATAAAGGCAATCCAGATAAGATAGAAGTAGTTTATCACGGCTTTAAACATGTTAGACCCTTAGGGTCTAACATTAATATGGATCCTTATATCTTATTTATTGGCCGGATAGAAATTAGAAAGAATATTCACGGATTAATTAAAGCGTTTGAATTGCTAAAAAAGAGGTATAAAGTGCCGCATAAATTAGTTTTAGCTGGTCCAATTCCAAGGTCAGGCATTTTTGATACAAAAAGGTCTGACCTTAAATTTCTTGGTTATGTTTCAGAGCAAGAAAAATTGCAGTTGTTTCAAAACGCAGAAATGTTTATTTTGCCATCTTTTTACGAAGGTTTTGGCATGCCTATTTTAGAAGCTCAATCTAGCGGCTGTCCTGTAATTACTTCAAATATTTCTTCAATGCCAGAAGTAGCTGGCCAAGGAGCTTTACTAATTAATCCGAAAAATATTGAAGAAATAGCTGAAATGATGTATAAAATAATAAGTGATAGCCAATTAAAAAAAGATTTAATTGAAAAAGGATATGAAAACATTAAAAGATTTTCCTGGCAGAAATGTGCTCAAGAAACATTAAATGTTTTGTTAGAGTAATAAATTTATCCATGAAAGTAGCATTAGTTCACGATTATTTAATTCGTTTTGGAGGGGCCGAGAGGGTCTTTTTAAATTTGAGAAAAATTTTCCCTAAAGCAGAAATTTTTACTTTGCTTTATAATAAAGAAAAAATGGGAAAATATTTTCCCAATATTAAAATTCATACTTCATTTTTACAGGATTTTCCTTTTGCTAAAAAACACCATAGAATTTTAGCTCCTTTAATGCCATCTGCTGTAGAATCACTTGATTTAAGAAATTTTGATTTGATTATCTCTTCTTCCAGCGCATTTATTAAAGGATTGGTTTTACGCCCGAAGACAATTCATATTTGTTATTGCCATAATTCGTCTCGTTTCTTATGGGATTGTGCTTTTCAATATGAGACCAGATATTCTTTTTTAAAAAAAATACTTTTCCATTACTTGAGATTATGGGACAGGGCAGCAGCTAATAGAGTGGACTATTTTATTGCTAATTCTAAAACTACTGCCCAGAGGATTAAAAAATATTATGACCGAGAAGCAAAGGTGATATATCCAGCAGTAATGACCAGCAATGAGGCCGTGCCTGAAAAAAAAACGCCGTTGGAAATGCCGGATTTTTTAATGCACCGCCGCAAAACAAAAATAAAAAAATTATACCACCGCAACCCAGTACAAACCAAAG
>CAZYQY010000003.1:0-34666 GCA_964649795.1 uncultured Candidatus Saccharibacteria bacterium | reverse complement strand
GCCGTGCCTGAAAACATACGGCCTTTGCAAAGGCCGTATGTTTTCAGGCACGGCCTCAATCCATACTTCCTAATAGTATCCCAGCTCACGCCTTACAAACGCATTGATTTAGCTATTGATGCTTTTAATAAATTGGAATTGCCTTTAGTTATAATTGGACAGGGTCGGGACCAGGAACGACTTCATAAAATGGCTTATTCTAATATTCAATTTCTTGGCTGGCAAACAGATAATATAGTCAGGCAATATCTTCAAAACTGCACAGCTTTTATTTTTCCTGGAGAAGACGATTTTGGCATTGCTCCAGTAGAAGCAATGAATTTTGGTAAACCGGTTTTGGCTTATCGTAAAGGCGGAGCAACAGAAACTGTCTTGGAAGGTATAACCGGCGAGTTTTTTGACGATCCAGTTACTGAATCTTTATCTGATGGAGTACGGCGTTTATTGCTGAATCTTAATAATTACAGTCCCTTGGTTATCAGAAAAAGAGCTGAGAGATTTTCTTTAGAAAGATTTGAAACAGAAATTAAAGAGTTTGTTATTGATGTGGTTGAGAAGAATAAAAGCTTGTGGTAAAATAACTATATGATTATTGGCCATCAGCGGATTTTAGGTTTATTAAAAAAAAGCATTGAGAATAATTCTTTAGCTCATGCTTATCTATTTTCCGGCCCTGCTCATTTGGGCAAAAGAACAGTTGCTTTAGAGTTTATAAAAATGTTGAATGGTCAGGAAACGAATCAGACAGTTCATCCGGATATTTTAATTGTTGAACCAGAGAATACAGAAAAAAATGGTATTAAAAAAGAATCAGAAATAGGCATTGATCAAGCCAGAAAAATTCAGCATCAGATAAGCTTGTCTCCGTATCAATCTTCTTATAAAGTAATTTTAATTGATCAGGTTGATAAAATGACTGTTCAGGCAAGCAATTGTCTTTTAAAAACTTTGGAAGAACCAACTGGCCAGGCAGTTTTAATTTTAATAACAACAAATCCACAATTGCTTTTGCCAACTATTGTTTCGCGCTGCCAATTAGTTAAATTTTTACCAGTAAGCCATGAGCAAATAGAGAAGAAAGTTAAAGATTCCAGAATTGTCCGTTTGGCTAATGGCCGGCCTGGATTAGCAATTAATTATTTAGAGAATCCAGAATTATTAGAAAATCAAAATAAAATTATTAATCAATTAGAAAAATTATTAAAGGTTGGCTTAAATGAAAGATATCAATATGTTGAAGAAATAGCCAAAAACGTGCCTCAAGCGCGCCAGATTCTTAATCATTGGTTATTTTGGTTTAGAGATCTGCTTTTATTAACTGTTGATTGTTCTAAATTGACTCTTTATGAAAATACAGAGAAATATAGTAATTGCTATTCTTTAATCAAATTAAAAAATATTATTAAAACAATAAAAAAAACAGATTGGCTTTTATCTAATTCAAGCATTAATGCTCGTTTAGCTTTAGAAGTTTTAATGCTGGAATTTTAATTTTTAATCATGGGAAAATCTCTTTTAGTTATCATTCCCGTTTTTACCTTTTTGGCTTTTTCGCCAATGACTTGCAATCAATCAACTAAGGATGGCGGAGTTTATGTGTCTGAGAATATGGGCGAATCCTGGGAGCAATTAACATCACAAAGCAAAGAGGATTCAATAACCTCTTTAGAAATTTTAAGTATGGCTGTTGATCCTAATGATTCAAGAGTTCTTTATTTGGGCACAGAAGCTGATGGAATTTATCAAAGCTGTTCTCAAGGCAATAACTGGTATAAATTAGAAGATAAAAATGGAGCGCTTTCTAGCCGGGCTAATATTTATGATATTGCTATTGACCCAAAAGATTCTGATCGCATTTACATTGGCGCTTATCAGGATAAAAAAGGTAGGGTTTTTCGAACACAGGATGCTGGCAAGTCATGGGAAGAAGTTTATGTTGTTTCTGAAGAAAAATATGCTGTTTTTGCTGTAGCAATTGATAATTATGATCCTTCCATTATCTATATGGGCACAGCCCAGGGTGGTTTTTTGAAAAGCGTTGATTATGGAAAGTCATGGCAAATAATGAAATGGTTTGATAATGTTATTTCTGACATTGTTATTAATCCAAAAGATACTCGCCAAGTTTATTTGAGCACATTTGAAGAAGGTATTTACAAAACTATTAATAAAGGACTTACTTGGCAGTCATTTGAGCAAGAGTTAGAAGAATTTAAGCAGTCAGAGAAAGTCGAAAAATTAGTAATTGATTCTAAAAGAACAAACATTATTTATGCTGGCTCTGAATACGGACTTTTGGTTTCTAAGGACAGTGGGCAAACCTGGGGGGAAATAAAGATAATTATGCCGCCTCAGTCAGCGCCAATTTTAAGTTTGACCATTGAAGATAAGAATACTGATCATTTGTACTATGGTGCTGGTTCTATACTATATCGTAGTTTAGACCAGGGACAAAACTGGACTGTTCACGAAATATCAAGCGACAAAAATATTAAATCAATTATTATTGATTCAGAAGACACTAATTTAATTTATGTTGGAATGCATAACTAGAATTAAGCCAAATTTAGATAAGACCATTGATTACCTGAAACAAGAACTGGCTAGTTTGCAAACAGGTCGGGCAACGCCAAATTTGCTGGAAAATTTGGGAGTGGAATGCTACAACCAGAAAATGTTATTAAACCAACTGGCAACCATTCAAATGCCAGAACCGCGCTTGATAATTATTCGTCCATGGGACAAAAGCATTATTCAGGACATTGAAAGAGCCATTAGCAAATCAAAATTAGGCCTAAACCCAATGGTTAGCGAAGATTTTATCCGTTTAAATGTCCCTCCTTTAAGCGAAGAACGGCGTGAAGAAATAGTTAAAATTCTTCAGGAAAAAGTAGAAGAATGCCGAATTAGCATTCGCCGCCATAGGGAAGATGTTTGGAAAGAAATACAAACAATGGAACAGAATAAAGAAATCAGCGAAGACGATAAATTCAAAGCCAAAGACGAACTGCAGAAATTAATTGATGAGTATAATAAGAAAATTGAAGAAATAGGAGACAAGAAAAAAGAAGAAATAATGAAAGTATAAATCTAATGTTTTTAACTATTGCTATTTTTGTTATAATCCTTGGGTTGCTTATCCTTGTTCATGAGATAGGACATTTTGTTGTTGCTAAAAGAGCTGGCGTTAGAATAGAAGAATTCGGCATTGGCTATCCGCCTCGGCTTTTCGGCGTGAAAAAAGGGGAAACAATTTATTCTTTAAATCTTTTTCCCATAGGCGGTTTTGTTAAAATTTATGGGGAAAATGGCGCTGATTCAAAAGGCAAGAAAAATAAAGACAACAGGGCTTTTTATAATCAGCCAATTAGAAAAAGAGCAATGATTTTAGTTGCTGGAGTGACAATGAATTTTCTTTTGGCCTGTCTTCTTTTAGGAATAGGCCATTGGATTGGATTGCCAAGTATTATTAATGATGATGAATCTGCTAATTTGAAAGATGCAAAAGTTCAAATCGTTCAAATAAATCCTGATTCACCGGCTGGAGAGGTTGGTATTAATATAGGAGATGAAATAAAACAATTAACAATAAATAACAAGCAATTTACAATAAATACAGTAAGCCAGGTACAGGAATTTATTAATGCTCATAAAGGCGAAGAAGTTATTGTAGTTATCCAAAGAGGAAATGAAGTTTTGGAAAAAACTTTAGTGCCGAGAAGCGTTTTTCCTAACAATCAAGGGCCATTAGGAGTTGCTTTGGCCAGAACAGCCATTGTATCTTATCCTTGGTATAATGCCTTAATCAAAGGTATCGTGAGCACAGTTAATTTAACATGGGCGATTACAATTGCTTTTGGCAATTTATTTTGGCAGTTGGCAACAACAGGTCATTTAGCAATAGAAGTGGCTGGTCCAGTTGGCATATTTGATTTTACTGCTCAAGCAGTTCAGCTCGGCTTTATTTATCTTTTGCAGTTAACCGCTTTATTAAGCATTAACTTGGCTATTATTAATATTTTGCCTTTTCCAGCCTTGGATGGCGGCCGTTTGCTATTTTTAGCTATTGAAAAAATTAAAGGTTCTCCTGTTAGCCAGAAAATTGAAGGTCTTACTCATACAGCCGGATTTGTTATTCTAATCTTATTAATGATCGCTGTAACCTGGCGGGATATAATAAGATTGTTTTAAAATTATGAGACAATCACAACTTTTTATTAAAACAAAAAAACAAGCTCCAAAAGGAGCAGAAACAATTAGTCATAAATATTTAACTAGAGGTGACTTTATTGACCAACTGTCTGCTGGAATTTACAGTTTTTTGCCTTTGGGTTGGAAAGTTCATCAGAAAATAGAAAATATTATTAGACAAGAGATGAATATTTTAGGCGGCCAAGAATTATTTATGCCGACTTTAGTGCCACAAAATTTATGGCAGGAAACTAAGCGTTGGGAAACTATTGATCCGCCTTTGTTCCGCGTTAAGGATCGTCATAAAAAAGAATTTGGTTTAGGATCAACCCATGAAGAAGTAATTACTGATTTAGTTAGAAAAAGAGTGGATTCATATCAAGATATGCCTCTTTATCTTTATCAGATTCAAAATAAGTTTCGTAATGAAATGAGAGCAACTGGCGGACTTTTGCGTGTGCGGGAATTTATAATGAAAGATCTTTATAGCTTTGATGTTTCTGAAAAAGAATCCATGGATTTTTATAATAAAACAAAAGAAGCATATTTAAAAATATTTAAACGCTGCGGATTGGAAGTAGTAGCAGTTGAAGCAGATTCAGGAACAATTGGCGGCAGCTTATCACACGAATACATTCTTTTTGCTGAAACTGGCGAAGACAAAATACTGATTTGTTCAAAATGCGGATATGCGGCTAACATAGAAAAAGCAGGGGATATCAAAGAATGTCCCAATTGTCAAAGTTCATTAGTGAAAAAAAATGGCATTGAAGTTGGCCATACTTTTTATTTAGGAACTAAATATAGCAAAATAATGAAAGCTGAATTTATTGATAAAAACGGGAAGAGAAAACCGATTGCTATGGGTTGTTATGGAATTGGTTTGAGTCGCTTAATGGCCGCTATTGTTGAAGCGTCCCACGATGAAAAAGGAATTATCTGGCCAAAAGCAATATCTCCTTATCAAGTCCATTTGTTGGATTTAAGCAAAGATAAAAAAGCAGACCAGATTTATAAAGAATTACAAAAGAATAAGATTGAAGTATTATATGATGATCGCGATAAAAACCCAGGGGAAAAATTCGCTGATGCAGACTTAATTGGCATTCCTTTAAGAATAGTAATAAGTAAAAAAACAACAGCCGAGAATTCAGTTGAGATTAAGAAAAGGGATAGCGATAAAACAGAGTTGATCAATATAGACAGAGTGGTTAAATTTTTAAATTTTTAATTATGTTAAACAAACTTTTCGGCATTTTTTCCAAAGATATTGGAATAGATTTAGGCACAGCTAATACATTGGTTTATGTCAAAGGCCAGGGAATTGTTATTAATGAGCCTTCAGTAGTGGCAATTAATCAGAAAACAGACCAGATTTTATCTATTGGACAGGAAGCAAAGAAAATGGTTGGCCGTACCCCGGCTCATATTATTGCTTCTCGGCCTTTGGTAGCTGGAGTAGTTTCTGATTTTGAAATAACTGAGCAGATGCTCAAGTTTTTTATTGACAAAGTCCATCGGGAAAGTTTTTCTATTTTGCCTCGTCCTCGGGTTGTTGTTGGCGTACCTTCTGGAGTAACAGAAGTAGAAAAAAAGGCTGTTGAAGACGCTACTAGGAGCGCTGGCGCTAGAGAGGTCTATTTAATAGAAGAGCCAATGTCAGCGGCTATTGGTATCCGGCTTCCTGTTCAGGAAGCTGCTGGTAATATGATTGTTGATATTGGCGGAGGCACTACTGAAATGGCTGTTATTTCTTTAGGGGGTATTGTTGTTAGCAAAAGTTTGCGGGTAGCTGGGGATAAGCTTAATGAAGATATTATCCAATATACCCGTGATGAATTTAATCTTCTTTTAGGTGAAAAAACAGCTGAAGATATTAAACTGTTTGTTGGCTCGGCCTATCCTTTAGAGGAAAAAATGGAAACAACAATGCGTGGTCGGGATATTGTTACTGGCCTGCCTAAGGAAGTGGCTACTGATGACTCACAAATTCGCAAAGCATTAAGCCGTTCAGTCAAAATTTTAACCAATGCCATTAAAGGGACCATTGAAGAAACTCCGCCAGAATTAGTTGCTGATATTATGCATCGTGGAATTTTTCTGGTAGGCGGAGGCAGTTTGCTTCGCGGACTAGATCAGTTAATAGCTGAAAGAACTGAAATGCCTGTTAAATTAGTTGAGGACCCCTTAACAGCAGTTGCCCGCGGCGCTGGCATGGTTTTGGAAGACATTGATTCATTAAAAGATGTTTTAGTTAACACTCAATACGAAGAATCTCCAAGGATTTAATTTTAGTTAAAAAGAATAATTTAATTGTCTAAAAAAAATATTCTAAAATTTCCAAAAAATTTTTATTGGGGCGCATCAACTTCAGCTCATCAAGTTGAAGGTGGTAATTTTAATGATTGGACTGAATGGGAAAAGAAAAGTTCAAAATCCAAAGTTCAAAACGCAAAATTAGAAAACTGGTCAAATTACATTCTAGAAAATTACCCGAATCCATTACAGGACAACAACTATATTTCTGGCCAGGCATGCGATCATTATACTCGCTATAAAGAAGATTTTGCTCTTGCCAAATCATTGAATCAGAATGCCCACCGTTTCTCTATTGAATGGTCTCGGATTGAACCAGAACAAGGCAAATTTAATCAGAAAGAAATAGAGCATTACAGGGAAGTTCTTTTATCCTTAAAAGAGCGCGGGCTTGAACCTTTTGTTACGCTTTATCATTGGACATTGCCAATCTGGCTGGCTGAAAAAGGCGGATGGCTTAATCCAAAAACGCCTTATTATTTTGACCGTTATGTTAAAATAATTAGTGAAAATTTGTTTAATGAAGTTGATTTTTGGATTACTATTAATGAGCCACTAGTTTATGCCGGAGATGCTTATTTAAAAGGATTTTTCCCACCCCAAAAAAAAAGCATTTTTAAATATTTTAAAGTGCTTAATATTTTAGCCAAAGCTCATCAATTAGCATATAAATCGCTTCATTTAATTGACTTGGATTGTCAAGTAGGAATTGCTAAAAACAACATTCATTTTAAGAATATATTTTTAGCTCATTATTTCTGGAATAAATATTTTTTAAATAAAATTAAAAAAGAACAGGATTTTATTGGATTAAATTACTATTTTCACCATAGATTTTTTAAAGGAAGAAAACTATTAGTTTCTGATTTAGGTTGGGGTTTTTATCCTCAGGGAATTTATTATTTGCTAAAAGATTTAAAAAAATACAAGAAGCCAATATATATAACTGAAAATGGTTTAGCTGACATTAAAGATACTAAGCGAATTAGATTTATTAAAGATCATCTTAAATATATTTATCAGGCAATTAAAGAAGGAGTGGATGTGCGAGGTTATTTTTACTGGTCTTTGCTTGATAATTTTGAATGGAACAAAGGTTTTTGGCCAAGATTTGGTTTGGTTGAGATTGATTATAAAACAATGAAACGAAAAATTCGTCCTAGTGCTTATGAATATGCTGAGATTTGTAGAGAAAATGGAGTTCAGCTTCGAAAACAAATTATAAAATAAAACATATGGATTGGTTACTCATCACTATTATTTCCTATTTTATTCTTGCTTTGGTTTTTATTGTTGATAAATTTCTCCTTTCCCGGACTGCTCTTCGTTCTGCATCTTATGCTTTTTATGTAGGAATTTTAGGCGGCTTAACAAGTTTGTTTTTAATTCCTTTTGGTTTTTCTCTAATACCCTTAAAACAGATTATAATAAGTTTTGTTGCTGGAATTTTATTTATTTTGGCTATTCTTTTTTTCTATAAATCAGTCAGAATGGGCGAGGTTTCAAGAATTGTTCCAATTATTGGCGGAGCAGTTCCTGTATTTACTTTTATTTTAACCTATTTATTTTTAGGTGAGCGTTTAAATTTTAATCAGTTAATTGCCTTTTTATTGCTTGTTTTAGGCGGAATAATTATGGCTTGGCCAAGAAAGGAGATTAAAGCTTCATATGAAGCAAAAAAACTTTCTTTAATCAAAAGACTGCCCATAGCTATTTTAGCTGCTTTATTTTTTTCCAGTTCTTATGTCCTAACTAAGTTTATTTTCACAGAGCAGTCCTTTATTAACGGTTTTGTATGGATTCGCATAGGCGGAATATTAGGTGCTTTCTTACTGCTTTTTTGGTCTGGTGCAAGGCAAACAATTTTTAAAACATCAAAATCAATTAAATTAAAAACAAGCGGGTTGCTTATTTCCAATAAGCTTTTATCAGCTTTTGCTTTTATAATTTTGAACTATGCAATTTATTTAGGAAGTGTTACTTTAGTAAATTCCTTGCAAGGTGTTCAATATGTTTTTCTTTTAATAATTGCTATTTTTCTTTCTAAGAAGTTTCCACAGATTATTAAAGAACAAATTAGTCATAGAATTATTCTTAAAAAAATTATTGCTGTTTTATTTATTTGTATTGGTTTGGGAATTTTAGTTTTTTAATTAAAGATTATGAAATTTATTCTTCACGTCTTTATTTTATTTATTCTCTTGGCAATTCTTTGCTTGGCTGGTTTTTTAATATATCTTTTTACTGGAGAAGCAGAGCCAGTTGACAAAATTGATTTTGGTATTACTTTTAGCCAATATTTTGCTGAAAAAATGGAGCTTGACTGGAAAAAAATATATTCAAACATTCTTGATGATTTGAATGTAAAAAAACTGCGTTTAATTGCTTATTGGCCGAATATTGAACCTAACAAAGACGAATATTATTTCAATGATTTGGATTGGCAAATTTCAGAAGCTAGACAAAGACAAGCAGAAGTCATTTTAGTTATTGGCCAAAAAGTTCCTCGCTGGCCTGAATGCCATATTCCTGAATGGGCTAAAGAATTAAGCGAGAATGAAAAACAGCAGAGAATTTTATTAATGCTTAATGAAATAGTTGAACATTATCAAGGCAATAAGACAATTTGGGCTTGGCAGATTGAAAATGAACCGTTCTTAAAAAGTTTTGGCGAATGTCCAAAATTTAATAAAGAATTTTTAGACAAAGAGATTGATTTAGTTAGAAATTCAGATTTAGATAACCGGCCAGTTATTTTAACTGCCAGCGGTGAATTGAGCAGCTGGGTCCAGCCGGCTATTCATGCTGATATTTTAGGTACTACTCTTTACAGGATTGTTTGGAGCGATTTTTTAAAAAAGCATTTTGAATATCCTATTCCTCCTGTTTTCTATTACAAAAGAGCTAATTTAGTTAGATTATTTACAGATGTAGAAAGAATAATTATTGTTGAACTTCAGGCTGAACCATGGAGCCATAAAATGCTTTATGAAACAGATGCTGAAGAACAGTCCAAATCAATGGATTTGGGAAAATTCAAGGGAATGATTAAATATACAGAACAAACTGGTTTTGATGAAGCGTATTTATGGGGAGCTGAATGGTGGTACTGGCTTAAAGAGAAAAATCAAGACAATTCAATATGGCTTGAGGCCAAGAAACTTTGGGATTAACCTTGACAGATAGGTTATAATTTGCTATTATATATAAAGTAGTTTTTTAACATTTAATCTTCTAATTAGGGGGATAAGATGACTATAAATAAAGAGATAGAAGCTTTTAGGAAAATAACAGAAGATTTATTAGATATAGAAATAGAAAATGAGGGATCTTTTGGGTTGCTTGCTCCGCGAGCGCTTTGCGCTACCGCCATTCACGAGCTGAAAAGGGGTTCTTTCCTAACAGACGGGGACATTTTTTTACTTAACAGAGAGTTCATGTCTATTCTGGACAAAAAAAATGTTAGCGTTTCTCAAAAAAACAGAGATTATTTTTTGGGAAAGAATTTAAGTGAGAAAAAAAACAGAGACTGGATAACTGAAGAAGTAAAAAAGGGGGCTTATGGACATGAAAAAAATCAGCCCCGAGATGCTTATTAGTAACATTTAAAAAGGCTTATGCTGTTTAGCATAAGCCTTTTATTAAATTCTTTTAGAATTTATAGGGAACAATTATTTTTGTCCCTTTTTTAATTTCCTCTGGGCGGATATTGTTTATCTTAGCTATTCTAGTCCATTTAGGACCGAATAGCCGCCAAAGAGTTTCTTTACTTTTGATTTTGTAAAAATAGAATTTTTCATTTGTGAAAATTTCTACTTTTACTAATGCTACGCCATCTTTAATCAACCCAAGCTTTTTGGCCGCAGCATATGAAAGATCAAACTCTCTTCCAAGGATATATGGTCCCCGGTCTTTAATAACAAGATTAGTACTTTGGCCATTAAGGTTAGTAGCTTTTACCTTAGTACCAAAAGGCAGTGTTTTATGAGCAGCTGTATCAGGAGAATGCATATTATATTTTTCTCCATTAGCCATTGTCCGCCCATGAAACGGCCTGCCATACCAGCTTACATAAGCAGAATACTGGTAGCTATGGTAGTTAATAAAAACATGATTTTGGGGCTCTGGATCACATTTATTAATTAAGTTACTAATCATTATTGCCCCAATAGTTGTTGCTACGACTATCATAAAGATCCCTGTGATCAAGAACATTATCTTTTTCATCACTCCTCCTTTTATTAAAATTAAAGAACTATTTTTCTTTATTCTATTAAAGCATAAATATGTATATTAGTCAAGGTTGAAGAGTAAGGAAAGAAGATATATGCTAAAAGCACGTTCTTAAAATATACATTCTTGCCTAACAATACTTTCAAGATATTCATCTGTTAAATAATTTAAGATGGAAAGGATGTATATTTTAAGGACGTGCTTTTAACTATGCCTTTTTATGTAATTTGTGACAATATTCGGAGCTTGGAAAATATCGGGTCTATTTTTCGTACATCTGATGCATTAGGAGTTGATAAAATATTTTTATGCGGTATTTGCGGTAAGCCGCCAAATTCTAAAATATCCAAAACCGCATTAGGAGCAGAAGAAAATATTTCATGGGAGTATCATTCTCAAATATGGCGATTAATAGATAAATTAAAAAAAGAAAAAGTTTTTATTCTTGCCTTAGAACAAACAAAAAAAAGTTTGCCTTATACTAAATTTAAGCCAAATTTTCCATTAGCTTTGGTCATTGGCAATGAAGTTAAAGGAGTTTCTTCTTGTGTTTTAAAAAAAGCCGACCAAATTATCCATCTGCCAATGCTTGGTAAAAAAGAATCTTTAAATGTATCTGTTGCTTTTGGCATAGCAGGCTATTATTATGTTTTTCAAAATCCTCAAAAAAAGTAAAAAATCAAAAGCCCGTTTAGGATTAATTCAAACACCTCACGGAGTAATTCATACGCCGGCTTTTTATCCAGTTGCTACTAAGGCGACTGTAAAATGCTTGTCTCCAGAAGAAATTAAAGAAATTGGTTTTGAAGCTGTTCTAAGCAATACTTATCATCTCTATTTAAGGCCTGGACATCAGGTTGTAAAGAAAATGGGAGGATTGCATAAATTTATGAATTGGTCTGGGCCAATAGCCACTGATAGCGGAGGGTTCCAGGTTTTTAGCTTGGGATTTGGTTTGGAACATGGAGTAGGCAAAATATCAGGATTTTTCCCTGGCAATGATAAGAAACCAGAAAAACCTGTTAGACTTAAATTATTTAAAGTCAATCAAAAAGGAGTGGAATTTAAATCTCATTTGGATGGTTCAAAGCATTTTTTAACTCCAGAAAAATCAATTCAAATCCAAGAAGCATTAGGAGCAGATATTATTTTTGCTTTTGATGAATGCACTTCTCCTTTGTCAGATTATAATTATACTAAAGAATCAATGCAAAGAACTCATAATTGGGCAGAGATTTGCTTAAAAACCAAGAAAAGCAAAGACCAGGCGCTTTTTGGAATTATTCAAGGAAGCCATTGGCGCGATTTAAGAATAAAAAGTGCTAAATTTATAAGCCAGATGCCTTTTGAAGGTTTGGCTATTGGCGGTTCTTTAGGGAAAACGAAAAAAGATATGTATAGAATTCTGAATTGGGTTATTCCTGAAATGCCTGAACAAAAACCGCGCCACCTTTTAGGGATTGGCCATCCTGATGATTTAGTTAAAGCAGTTAAAAATGGAGTTGATCTTTTTGACTGTGTTTATCCGACTCGTTTAGCCCGCCATGGTATTTTCTTAACACCTAAAAAAGAATTGAATATTTTGAATGCTCGCTATGAATCAGATAAAAATCCAATTATGAAGAATTGTTCTTGTTATACTTGCCAGAATTTCAGCAGAGCTTATTTGCATCATCTTTTCAAGACAAAAGAAATACTTGGCTTGCGTTTATCTACTTTTCATAATTTATGGTTTATCCATAGATTAATGGAAAGAATAAGACAGGGTATTAAAATTGAAAAACCATTAAAAATCTGATATGATAAAAATATGCTTAAGATATTTAATACTTTAACCAGAAAAATTGAGATATTTAAACCTATTAAAAAAGGGAAAATTGGTCTGTATAGCTGTGGCCCAACAGTTTATGATTTTGCCCATATAGGTAATTTTAGGTCATATATTTTTGTTGATCTGCTTAAACGCTATTTAAAATACAGCGGATTTAAAGTTAAGCATGTGATGAATATTACTGATATTGATGACAAAACCATAAAAAACAGCCAGAAGGCTGGCCAGATATTAAAAGAGTTTACAGATTTTTACTTAAAAGCGTTTATCCAGGATATTAATTCATTGAATATACAAATGCCTGATATTATGCCTAAAGCAACAGAGCATATTTCTGAAATTGTTGATTTAATAAAAAAAATAGGAAAACAAGGATATTCCTACGAATCAGAAAAATCTATTTATTTCAAAATTTCCAAATTTTCTGATTATGGAAAATTAGCACAGCTGGACAAACAAAAATTAAAGCATAATGCCTTTTGTCGTTTAAATTTGTCAGATGAGTACAATAAAGAACAAATTAATGATTTTGCTTTATGGAAGGCATATAAGCCAGAACATGGCAAAGTTTTCTGGGATACATCAATTGGCAAAGGCCATCCTGGATGGCATATAGAATGTTCAGCCATGTCAATGAAATATTTAGGGGAAAGATTTGACATCCATACTGGAGGAGTTGATTTAATTTTCCCTCACCATACTAATGAAATTGCCCAATCAGAAGCAGCTACAAAAAAGAAGTTTGTTAATTACTGGATGCATAATGAACATTTACTGGTTCAAGGCAAGAAAATGAGCAAATCATTAGGCAATTTTTATACTTTAAGAGATATTAAGGATAAAGGATACAATCTTTTATTAATGAGATTTATTTTATTAAAAACACATTATCGCAAAATTCTTAATTTCACTTTAAAGGATTTTAAAGAAGCAGAATCAGTGGTTATTAAATTATTGGATTTTCTCATTAATCTCGATTTAATTAAAAGTAAAGAAAAAAATAAGCTTGATATAAAAGATAAAATATCTAAAACTAGAGATGATTTTAAAAAAGCAATGGACAGGGATTTGAATATAAGCTCTGGATTAGCATCTCTTTTTGATTTCATCAATGAAATTAATAAAATAATGGAAAATCTTAATTTAAAACAATCTCAAGAAATTAAAAAATATATTATTGAAATTGATTCTGTTTTAGGGTTTATAGATTTGCTTTATCAGAAATATCGAAAACAATTGTCTGAATTAATTAATAATAAAACAATTAAAAAAATGCTCAGCCAGAGAACTGAAGCGAGAAATAATAAGGATTATAAAGAAGCGGATAAAATAAGAAAGGATTTATTAGAAAAGGGGATTATCATAGAAGACACAGAAAAAGGCTGTAATGTTAGATTGTTAAAAATGATAGATTAAATTTTTTAGTTGTCTATAAAAATCAAAAATAAATAAAGTTATTTTGAGTTAAGGCGAGAAATTATAAAATTCTTCGTCAGAATTTAGAATAATATAATTCTATGCCAAAAATATTTATTACTCGTCAGATTCCTGACAAAGGAATCAGTTTGTTAAAAGATAAGGGACGGGACGTTTCAGTTGGCCCAGAAGATAAAATATCAAGAGAGGATTTATTAGAAGGCGTTAAAGGCGTTGACGCTATCAAGTTAAGTATTAAAGCAATTTTTCGCTTTAAAGATAAAGTTTTATATTATAAAACAACTAAGGGTATCAGAGATGTACCCGGTGGTCATATAGAATTTGGTGAAAGTATTTTAGATGCTTTAAAAAGAGAATTAAATGAAGAGATTGGTTTTAATCTTAATTTTGAACCAGAGCTTATCTATAATTGGTCATATATTAAAAAAGAAAAATTAATTCATCGTGTTTATTTTGTATATTTAATTGATTTATCCAAACAGCTAGAATTTAAATCAAAAGAATATCCTAATGAGATTGAATTTATCTGGTTAAATAAAAATAAAATAAAAGAACAGAGTTTTTTGCCGGATTTTGAAAAATCTTTATTAATAGCAGCAAAACATAAAAAATAGAACATTAAATATTTTATAAACTATCGCCAAATTGGCGATTTTTTGGTAAAATAAAGTTAAAAATAATTAAAGTTGTTTTAAGTTAAGACGAGAAATTATAAAATTCTTCGTCAGAATTTAGAATAATATAATTCTATGCCAAAAATATTTATTACTCGCCAAATTCCTGACAAAGGAATCAGTTTGTTAAAAGATAAGGGATGGGACGTTTCAGTTGGCCCAGAAGATAAAATATTAAGAGAGGATTTATTAGAAAGCGTTAAAGGCGTTGACGCTATTTTATCAGTCTTAACAGAGAAGATTGATAAAGAGGTTATAGAAGCAGCTGGCAAACAATTAAAAATTATTGCTAATTATGCGGTTGGCTATAATAACATTGATGTAGCTGAAGCACAAAAAAGAGAGATTATAGTAACTAATACGCCGGGCGTTTTAACCGAATCAGTTGCCGAGCATACAATTGCTTTTCTTTTTTCTATTGCTGAGAGAATTGTTGAAGCAGATAAATTTATTCGAGACGGCAAGTATAAAGCATGGGGGCCAAAACTGCTTTTAGGAGCTGATATTAAAGGGAAAACTTTGGGGATTATAGGATTAGGTAGAATTGGTTCAGCAGTAGCTCAAAGAATGCAAGACGGCTTTAATGTAAAAATTATTTATTTTGATGTGCAGCGCAATGAAGAATTGGAGAAAAAATACAATATAGAGTATAGAGAAATAGACGATTTATTAAAAGAAGCGGATTTTGTGAGTTTGCATACTGTTTTGACAGAAAAAACTCGTCATTTAATCAATGCAGAAAAATTAGCATTAATGAAGCAAACAGCTTATTTAATTAATACTTCTCGCGGTCCAATTATTGATGAAGCAGCTTTAGTTGAAGTATTAAAGGAAAAGAAAATTGCCGGAGCTGCATTAGATGTATTTGAAAAAGAACCTGAATTAACTCCTGGATTAACTGAATTAGAAAATGTTGTTTTAACTCCTCATATTGCTTCAGCTACTTTGGGAACAAGGGATAAAATGGCTGAAATGGCCGCTAATAATATTATTGCTATTTTAGAAGGGGATGAGCCATTGAATCCAGTCAAGTAATCTATGGCTTTTTCCTATTTAGAAAAAAAGGCTTTTAAGGATGGATATAAGATTATAGCTGGAGTTGATGAGGCAGGGCGAGGCCCTTTAGCTGGACCAGTGGCAGGAGCAGCTGTTTTAATTGATAAAAATAATTTACCCAATCTTAAAGGTATAAAAATTAAGGACTCTAAACAACTTTCTGAAAAACAAAGAGAAGAAGTTTTTGAGGCAATTAAACAAGAGCCAAGAATTAAATGGTCAGTAAGTTTTGTCTGGCCAAAAGTAATTGATAGAATCAATATTTTAAAAGCTACTGAACTGGCCTGGTTAAGGTCATTAAAGAAGTTTAAACAATGGCCGGATTTTCTTTTTTTAGACGGCAATAGAACTTTGAATAATTTAAAAATTAAACAGAGAGCAATTGTTAAAGGCGATGAAAAGATTTTATCTGTGTCCCTGGCTTCTATTATAGCCAAGGTGAGCCGGGATAGATTGATGCAGCGGCTTGATAAAAAATATCCTAAATATGGATTTGCTCAACATAAAGGATACGGAACTAAACTTCATTTGAAAAGATTAAGAAAATTTGGTCCATGCGAAATTCATCGTAAAAGTTTTAGACCAATTAAAATAAAAGCCCTGGCACTATTGGATTAGAGTCAGGGCGTCTTAAATGTTCAATGATAGAATTTTTCTATTTTAAATATTCTAAAGCTTGAACTATTCTTTGTTCAACTGAACCAGAAAGAGGAATGTGTTTTATCCCAAGTTCCTTAAGGGTTTCTTTGTAAAGACAATCTACTTCTTTTCTGAAATCTTCATTATCGCTTCTGATGCCGTCGCTTTCCATCGGAAATTCAATTGGCAGATAAAAAACTTGATCGTAGCCGATATTGCGTTTAATTATCTTCTCAATTAATTCCTCAACATCTTTTTCTTTTAGAACTATTTTCCCGTAAACTAAGTAATCAAGAAGAGATTTATCTGCTACCCAGCTTTCAGGAGTTATCTGTTCTAGTTCCCATTGTCTGAAAACTAACCAAAGTTGCACTTCGGAAGGGGTGTTTTCGTTAATAACAAACCCCTTAGGAACAGCCTCTTCTCTGACAATATCAGGGATATAATTCAAATTCATTCTCTTGGCCAATTCTTTGGCAAAAGAACTTTTACCTACGCCATGGGCGCCAGCAATTGCTATTTTCATTTTAACCTCCTTTTTTTTATCTTATTTAATATTAGAATATATGCATAGATAAAGTCAAGTTAAATTAAAAATTTGCTATTTTAAATAATAAATGATATGCTAAAAAATATGACTAATAAAAAAACAATTATTTTAGGAATAATAGCTTTAGCTTTTCTGGGCGGAATAGTTTGGTATGCCAGTCAGAACAAACAGCCAGAAGATAATCAAGCTGCTTCTATTGCTGAAAGCATTTTTAAAGGCGATAATGCTGAACTTTTAAACGATTTTGCTTTAGGCGACGACAAAGCGCCTGTGACTATTATAGAATATTCCAGTCATTTATGCGGACATTGCGCTAATTTTCATTCAGAAACACTGCCCTTAATTATTGATAAATATATTAAAGAAGGACAAGTTAAGGTTATCCACAGAATTGTTTCTCCTTCTGTTTTAAGCATGGCAGTTCTGTGCGCTAGCGAACAAGGAAATTTTTGGCAGTTTGACGAGTATCTTTTTGAACATATTCAAGAGATTCTAGAACAAGTTAGTGGAATTGATTCACCAGAGGAAGCAGAAGCCATGGTGATTGATTGGCTAAAAACAACTGCCGGGAATTTAGATTTAGATAATGATAAATTTAATCAATGTTTTGATTCATCGGAACACGAGAAGGAAATTATAGCGTGGTTTGATAAAGCTGATGAAGATGGTGTGGAAGGAACGCCAACTTTCCTAATTAATGGTGAGAAAGTTATTGGCGCTCAGCCATATATAAATTTCGAAAAGATTATTGAAGAAAAACTTAATCAATAATTAGATCTTTTAAAAATTTAAGGAGGTGATTAAACGTGAATTTAGATATATTAACCGACGAAAATAAAAAAATAATTCGGGAAATAGTAGAAAATTTTTCTAAGTCTGGAATAGATCTTAGAGATCCAAATGAAAAGATTGAACAAATTCTCAATAAATTTAGAAAAAAAGGCGAAATAGCTGATTTCTTGCATAAAGCCAGATACAAAGAACTTTACGGACTTTTAGCGATAATAGTAAAAAAAGACAAATATGATGTAGTGTCAGTTAATATAAACGGGAAACAAAAAACAAAGAAGAATCTGAGAAGAGAATTGAGAAAGTATTTTCAAGAAGTAAAAAAATCCTGACTAAAGTTATAAAAAACTAATTAACAGTCAGGATTTTTGTTTTTTAAATTTTTGTGCTATTATATAAATATATATTGTCGTAACTCAAACTGCTATGCTATAATTAAAGAAATATTCATGCCAGCAATAAAAGTTTATTCCACTCCTGCTTGCTCGTATTGTTATACACTTAAGGCCTTTTTAGATGAGCATGGATTTCAGTATGAAGATATTAATGTATCTGAAGACCAAAGAGCAAGAGAGGAAATGGTTCAAAGATCCGGCCAAGCAGGAGTTCCAGTAATAGATATAGACGGGGAAATTATTATTGGCTTTGATAGAGAAAGAATTTGTGAATTATTAAATATTAAAGATTAAAAAATTATGACAAAAATAGCAATAAATGGTTTTGGCCGCATTGGCCGGCCAACTCTTAGAAGAATTTTTGAAAAACATCCAGATTTAGAAGTAAAGGCTATTAATGACTTAACTGACACTAAAACACTGGCTCATCTTTTGAAGTATGATTCTGCTTATGGTATTTATGATAAAGGGATTAAAAGCGATGGCAAGCATTTAATTATTAACGGGACAAAAATTAAATGCTTATCTGAGAAAGATCCGGCTAATTTACCATGGGAAGAATTAGGCATAGATGTTGTTTTGGAATGCACTGGTTTTTTCAGAAACTTTGAAGGCGCAAAGAAACATTTAGAAGCAGGAGCTAAGAAAGTAATTATTTCAGCGCCTTCTAAAAGTCCAGAAATTTCTCATTTTATTTTAGGTGTTAATCAGGAAAAATATGATAATAAAAAGGATAATATTGTTTCAATGGCCTCATGCACAACTAATTGTTTAGCGCCAGTAGCTAGTATTATCCATAAAGAATTTGAGATAGAATCTGGTTTAATGACAACAATTCACAGTTATACAAATGACCAAAGATTACTTGATTCTCCTCATAAAGACCTGCGTAGAGCACGTTCAGCAGCCTTATCAATGGTGCCTACTACTACTGGAGCAGTTATCGCTGTAATAAAAACCATCCCTGAATTAAAAGGCAAAATTAATGGTTTAGCTGTTAGGATTCCGAGTCCAGTTGTTTCTTTGATTGATTTTGTAACCAAGGTTAAAAAAGAAACAACAGTTAAAGAAGTCAATTCTATTTTTAAAAAAGCATCAGAACAAGATAATTTTAAGGGAATTTTAGATACTGAAGATAATTTATTAGTTTCTGCTGACTACAAGGGTAATTCTTTTTCTTCAATTATTGATACTGCTTCAACTATGGTTCAGGGAGGAAATTTAATTAAAATTTTGGCCTGGTATGATAATGAATATGGTTATGCTTGTAGATTAGCCGAATTAGCCGAATTTATAGGCAAAAAACTATGATTTATTTAGGAGCTGACCATGCTGGTTTTAATCTAAAAGAGGAACTCAAAAAATATCTTGAGGAATTAGGGTATGAATATGAAGATTTAGGCAATAAAGTTTTAGAATCAGAAGATGATTATCCTGATTTTGCCTTGAAAATAGCTGAAAAAGTAATTGAAACCAATGAAAAAGGAATTTTAATTTGCGCTACTGGGTTTGGAATGGCTATGGCAGCTAATAAAATAAAGGGTATTCGGGCTGCTGTTTGCTGGGATGATTTTACTGCTTTGCAGTCAAGAGAGCATAATGACGCTAATATTCTTTGTTTGGGCAGTAAAATAATAGATTCAGAAACTGCCAAAAAAATTGTCAGAACCTGGCTGGAAACAGATTTCAGCAATGACGAAAGGCATGTAAGGAGATTAAAAAAAATTGAGGAGATAGAATAATGATTAAAATTATTCCTGCTATTATTGCTAAAGATTTTCAGGAATTACAGGAGAAAGTTAAAAAAGTAGAACTGTATGTTGATTGGGTTCAATTGGACATAATGGATGGTCAGTTTGTTGATAATACAACTTGGAATAGCCCGGACGATTTAAAGGAATTGAAAACTAATCTAAAATTAGAAGCTCATTTATTAATTAAAAATCCAGAATTAATTATTGATGATTGGATTAATTCAGGCGTAGATAGAATTATTTTCCACTACAGTTCAACTGAAAAACACAAGGAGATTATTAAAAAAGTAAAAAAAGCTGGCTTAGAAATTGGTTTGGCAATTAATCCAGAAACCCATATTAAAGTAGTTGATACATTTATTAAACAACTTGATTTAATTACAGTAATGACGGTTAATCCGGGCTGGAGTGATCAAGACTTTTTACAAGAACATTTAGAGAAAATTAGACAACTGCGGAAGAAATATCAGGAAATTGATATTGAAGTAGATGGAGGGATAAACTTAGAAACAGGCCCCATGGCAATTCAAGCCGGAGCTAATATCTTAGCTGTTGGCAGCGCAATTTTTAAAAGCGATAACATCAAAAAAACAATTGAAGATTTAAAAAATGACCATTAAAGAATTAGAAAAAAAAGCTAATGATATAAGAAAAGATTTAGTTGATATGCTCACTGAAGCTAAATCAGGCCATTCAGCCGGATCTTTAGGTCTGGTTGATGTCTTTACTGCTTTATACTTTGGCAATATAGTTAAATATAATCCTAAGAAACCAGAATGGAAAGAAAGAGATAGAGTTGTTTTATCCAATGCTCATACTTGTCCGGCCTGGTATGCTGTTCTAGCGCATGCTGGTTATTTTGATAAAAAAGAACTTAAGACCTTGCGTAAATTAGGCAGCATTTTACAAGGGCATCCTTATAGGCAAAGCGTGCCAGGCATAGAAACATCCGGCGGTTCTTTGGCTCAAGGCCTGCCAATTGCCTGCGGTATGGCTTATAACTTTGCGAAGATTGACAAAAAAGATAATTGGGTTTGGGCGCTTACTTCAGATGGCGAGCATGATGAAGGTTCTATGTGGGAAGCAGCTATGTTTGCTGGCAAATATAAGTTGTTTAACATTACTCAAATTATGGATAGGAATAACATTCAAATTGACGGCTATACAGAAGATGTAATGCCATTGGAGCCATTAAGAGATAAATATGAAGCATTTGGCTGGCATGTAATGGATGTTGATGGTCATAATATGGAGGAGATTATTGACGCTTGCAATAAATCAAAGGCAATTTTTGAAAAACCAAGTTTAATTATTGCCCATACTATTCCTGGTAAGGGAGTTGATTTCATTGAATGGAAGTATTCCTGGCATGGGAAAACGCCGAATAAAGAAGAAGCAAAAAAAGCTTTGGATGAATTAAGAACTTTAGGCAATAGGATTAAAAGCGAAAGCGAATAAATTTTATGATTTTAGCAAAAAACCTATATCAAAAAGAAAAATTAGAGCGAAAGCCAACCCGTGATGGTTATGGACTGGGTTTAGTTGAGCTAGGCAAAGAAAATAAAGATATAATTGTTTTAGGAGCTGATTTGACTAGTTCTACGCGCTGTAATTGGTTTCAAGATGAATTTCCTGAAAGATTTATTCAGTGCGGTGTCGCTGAACAAAATATGATTGGCGTGGCAACTGGTCTGGCTCTTACGAACAAAGTCCCATTTGTTTCAACTTATTCTGTATTCTGTCCTGGCCGAAACTGGGATCAAATTAGAATATCAGTTGCATATAACAATGTTAATGTAAAAATGACAGGAGCTCATGCTGGTGTCTCTGTGGGCGGAGATGGAGCAACTCATCAGGGATTAGAAGATATTGCTCTAACGCGCTGTTTGCCCAATATGACAGTTCTGGCGCCTTGTGATGCGATTGAGACGCAGAAAGCAACTCTTGCTGCCGGGAGAATGAAAGGACCTGTTTATTTAAGATTTGCCCGGGAACCTACCCCAGTTTTTACTACTAAAAGAACGCCCTTTAGAATTGGCCAGGCAGAAGTTCTTCGCAAAGGCAAAGATGCAAGTATAATTGCTTGCGGTCCGATTGTTTATGAAGCATTATTAGCTGCTGAAGAATTATCTGAACAGGGAATTAGTGTTCGGGTAATTAATAATCATACAATTAAGCCGATTGATGAAGAAGAAATTATAAAAGCAGCAGAACAAACAGGAGCTATTGTTACTGGCGAAGATCATCAAGTAATGGGCGGATTAGGCAGCGCCATAGCAGAGGTTTTGTCTAAAAACGAACCAGTGCCTATAGAAATGATAGGAATTCAAAATCGCTTTGGCGAATCCGGCGAGCCAGAAGAATTAATGAAAGAATTTGGTTTGGTTGCAAAAAATATTAAAGAGGCGGTTATAAGAGTTATCAAGAGGAAAGGATAAAAGCTATTGCTCGAACTATTGCTCAAAGACGAATTTTTTTGAATCGCTTATCCCTACCCTCGCTTTGCTCGGGCGCGCGCCCACACCTACGATTCAAAAAATTGTCTTTTTCGCAATTGTTTAATATGAATTATGATATTATAACTTTTGGTTCAGCTACCCAGGATGTTTTTATGAGCAGCAGAAAATTACAGGTAGTTGAAAATGAAAAGTTTGCTACTAAAAAAGGGCTTTGTGTCCCTTTGGGCTCAAAAATGCGTATGGATGATGTGCTTTTTGCTATGGGAGGATGCGGAACTAATAGCGCGGCTAGTTTTGCTGAACAGGGTTTAAAGACTGCTTATTACGGCATGATTGGCAAAGATGCTTTTGGACAGGAAATTAAAAAAGAATTAAAAAAACATAATGTTTCTTTGGATTTAATGAAGGAATCAAATGAATTTCCAACTGCTTTTTCAGTAATTCTTTCCTTGCCTGAAGCAGGCAGAAGCATTTTAGAAAGATATGGAGCTTGCCATGAACTGACTGAAAAAGATATTCCTTTTGATAAGCTTAAGGCAAATTGGTTATACATTGGTTCTTTATCAGGGAAAAGCCATCAAATGCTTGTGCCTTTAATTGATTTTGCCAATAAAAATAATATTAAAGTAGCTTCTAATCCAGCTGGCAGCCTTAAAACATTGGAACATACAGAAATTCTTAAATCAGCGCTTAATAAGATTGATATTTTAATCCTTAATCAAGAAGAATCGTCTAAATTAACTGGAATAGATTTTAATAAAGAAAAAGAAATTTTTCAGAAATTAGATGAATGGGTTGATGGGATTGTTGTAATGAATAAAGGCTCACATGGCGTAACTGTTTCTGACGGCAAAAACTTATACTCTGCTGGCATTCCAGAATCTGGATTAGTTGACAGAACAGGAGCAGGGGATTCATTTGGTTCTGCTTTTGTATCCGGATATATTGGGAAAAAAGACATTGCTCATGCAATTCAATTAGGCACAGCTAATGCCACATCTTGTTTGCAGAAAATGGGCGCTACTAATGGCTTGCTCAAAAAAGGCGAATGGGGCGAATGGGAAAAGGTGAAGGTGATAAAGGCCGTGCTTTAAAACATACAACCTTTGCAAAGATTGTATGTTTTAAAGCACGGCCTTGTACAACATGAATCCATTTGAAAAATTAGCTAAATTATTAAGAACTCCTGAAAAGGTTGTTTTGGATTTGGAAAAGAAAATGCAAAGAATTACTGGTAAACAAGGAATAATTGAAAAAATTATTCAAGAAAACGATAATAAAATTAATCAAAAATTAGAAAAATTAGGATTAAACAGAAGTTCAAAAGCAAAGGATATTTATGAAGCGTTAATTGCCAAGGCAAAACAAAGCGATCAATCTCTTTCCAGCCATTTTCATCAATTGAATTTTTCTACAGCAGCTGGTTCCCAGGATCTAATTAATACAATAAAAGAATTAACAGGAAATTTATCAGGTTTTTTCCTTAAAGAGGAGAAAATAAAAGAATTATTCAGATCAAATCCTCCAAAGAATATTATGGAAATTCTAGGATACGGAAATGATATTGATGAAATGCTAAAAAAAGAGAATGTTTTTGAACTTTTTTGCGCTTTGCGTTTTGCTGAAGACAGTAATTGGCTTAATAATATTTTTTTCCAATCTTATGGATATTTAACAAGAGAAGATTTTGAAAAAAGGCCGATAAAAATAATGGTTTTGCCTGAAAAATGGTCAGGCAAAGGACAGGAATTTTTAGAGAAAAAATTTCATCATATGAGCCATTTAAAAGAAGTCGGCGTTGTTTTTATTATCCCTGTTATTAAAAGTCATACTAATGAAGCTCTATATTGCTTTTTTATGACTCTTCATTATACTTACGAAGTTTATTGGCACGCGCGTCTTTTTGAAATGTATAGCGAACAAGACAATTTTGTTCAAAAAATGACAGAAGCACTAAGGGTTCATGTAAGCGATTTTCCTTTGCCTAATAATGAAAAAATGAGCTGGCGCATGATGCCTGCCTACTTGGCTAAGAAAAATGCTGACGACTCCAGATTATTTGAACCGCATATTAGTCCCGAGGCCTGGCATTATACCAAAGCGGCCATATGCATTGATAAATTTAGTCAGCAGTTCCCTGGTTCAGGATTTGATTTTTGGCGGGATTCTGATGTTTTATCTGAATATTTTTCTAATAGTTCAGGCCAAGAAGATTTAATAAGTTTTGATTTATTTGATAATGGTATTTCTTTGCTTCAGCAAAAAGATTTTGAATCCAGGTATCTTTATCATCAGCAGGAAGCACTTTGGAATAAAATTTTTATTGAATATATGGGAGAAGAAATGTTAGATAAATTAATGATGGAAAATTTGGATAAGGGGTATGTTAGCCTTTAATAAGGGCCGTGCCTGAAAACATACAACCTTTGCAAACAATAACAAGCCGTGCCTTGAGAGCTACATTCTTACGTTCGTAGAACGGAAGGATGTACTTGTCAAGGCGTGGCTTGGAATAAAAGACATTTATTTCTCCAGATTCGACCTCTCAAGCGCGACCTTGCTTCGCAAGATCACTACTTTCGAGATCAAACCTGTCAAAATTTCAAGTTACAATATTAGAATCATGTTAGAGATTTTCAAAAAAGCAAAAGAAAATAAATACGCTATAGGCGCTTTTAATGTTTCTAATTTAGAACAGCTTAAAGCGATTATTCAGGCAGCCCAAGGATTAAAAAGCCCGGTTATTATTGCCACTTCTCAAGGAGAGAGTAAGTTTATTGGCAAAAAGCAAATTAGGGCATTGATTAATGCGTACAAGGAAGAAAGCAATTTGCCAATATTTTTACATTTAGACCATGGCAAATCATTAGAAGTTATTAAAGAGGCTATTGAATCTGGATATGATTCTATTCAATTTGATGGTTCAGAATTAAGTTTTGAAGAGAATATAGAAATGACTAAAAAAGTAGTTGATTTGGCTAAGGCAAATGGCATTAAAAACATTGAAGGAGAAATGGGTTATTTAAGAGGAAAATCATCTTTGCAAGAAGCAGTGGAAATTAAAGAAGAAGATTTAACTAATCCAAAACAAGCAGAGGAGTTTATTGAAAAAACAGGTGTTACTAGTTTAGCTGTTGCTATTGGCAATATCCATGGTATTTTTACTGGAGAGAGTAATCCTCATTTATTTTTAGATAGATTGGAACAAATAAATAATCAAATAGGCGATAAGACGTTTTTGGTTTTGCATGGCGGTTCTGGAACTCCAGAAGAAGATATTAAAAAAGCAGTTAAATTGGGGATAACTAAGATTAATGTTAATACGGAATTAAGAATTGCCTATATTCAAGCGCTTAAAAAATCTTTAGAAGAGAATCCAAAACAAACCACTCCTTATAAAATTATGCCGTCTGTAATAAAAGCGGTTCAAAAGGTCGTTGAGGGAAAAATTAAATTATTTAATAATAATGAAAATTAAAATAGACCAGGAAAAATGTATTGGTTGTGGCAGCTGCATGGCAGCTTGCCCAGATGTTTTTGAAATAAATGATGACAACAAAGCTCGTGTTAAACAAGGCAAAGAAGAAGCAACTGACCAATGTATTCAGGAAGCTGTTGATATCTGCCCAGTCCAAGCTATTAAAGTTGAGGAGTAGGAAAAAGGCCTTTAATTAGCTGTTGACCTCTTAGGCTTTTTTAGTTAGAATAGTTAATATGTTAGAATTACCAGTTAAATTGCGGCAGGAAACTGGCCGTAAAAATAATAAAATCCGGAACCAAGGCCTTATTCCGGCTATTTTATATGGCCGCAAAGTAAAAAACTTGCTTCTCTCAGTTAAAGAGCATGACTTTGAAGAAATCTATAAAGAAGCTGGAGAAAGCACTTTAGTTAAACTGAATTTAGCATCTGATGAAAAAAAGGATAGGGTAATTTTGATTCATGATATAACCAGAGACGTAGTTAGTAATAAAATTATTCATATTGATTTTTATCAAGTTAAAATGGATGAGCCAATTACAGCAGAAATCCCTTTAGTTTTTACAGGAAAATCATTAGCTATTGAAAGGGAAGACGGTGTTTTGATTAAAAGCATTCAGGCAGTTGAGATAAAAGCCTTGCCCCAGGATTTGCCCCATGATATTGAAGTAGATATTTCTTCTTTAAAAACCTTTGATGATAATATTTATATTAAAGACCTTAAAATACCAGATAAAGTAGAAATAACAATTGATCCGGAAGAAGTAATAGCTTCAATTATCCCTCCAAGAACCAAAGCAGAATTAGAAGAATTAGAACAAGTGCCAGTTGAAGATGTGGAAAAAATAGAAGAAGAGAAAAAAGAAACAGATGAGGGAGAAGAAGATAAAGAAGAAACAGTTGAACAAGGACAAAAAGAAGAAGAAGAAAAAGATGAATAAGAAATTAAAAACTGATTATAATTTTCATCTAATATTTCTTTGCCTGTTAATTTTTTTACTAATTCCTTTTATTATTCAAGCTTCTGATGCTGATGCAATTAAACAGGATTTAGAGAATCAAATTGAGCAGAAACAACAGGAAATAAATCAATATCAGCAAAGAATTAAAGATAATCAGCAAAAAGCAAGGACGCTTAATAATGATATTCAAATATTAGAAGACCAAATCAGTCAAATCCGAGTTGAAATAGGACAAGTGGATTTAGTTATTCAGGAAAGCACTTTAAATATTCAGGGAATAGATGTTAAAATTAACGAGTTAAATAAGAAAATAGACCAGAAAAAAGACCTTTTGGCTGAATATATTCGGACAGTTGCCGTATATGACCAGGATACTCTTTTAGAAATGGTTTTAAGGAATGAGAAATTTTCTGATTTTTTTAATCAAATTAGCGCTTTAGAAAATGTTCAGGAGCAAACACAAAATGTTCTTATTGCTATTCAATCATTAAAACAAGAATCTGAAGAACAAAGAGGTGAATTACAAAATGAAAGAGAAGCGCAAAACCGGCTAAAATCACTCCAATTAATTCAAAAACGGACTGTTGAGAAAAGACAATGGCAAAAAGAAGATTTATTAGATCAGACAAAAGGAGAAGAATATCGTTATCAGCAATTAATTAAAAATGCTGAAAGCGCAATTACTTACATTACCGAACAAATTTCCTTTTTAGCTAACAAAGATGAAGCAATCCAATATGCTGTTTTTGCCTCTTCTAAGACCGGCATTAGGCCGGCTTTTCTATTGGGGGTATTAGAAGCAGAATCGCGTTTAGGTATTAATGTTGGCAAAGGAAATTGGCAGAAAGATATGTATCAGTGTTATAGGGATATAGGCTATTTAACTAGAGCTGAAAATGAGAAAAATGCTTTTATGCAGATTTGCCAGGAATTAGGATTAAATCCCGACTCACAGCCAGTTTCAGCTGAACCATGGTATGGATGCGGCGGAGCATTGGGAGTGGCTCAATTTATGCCGACTACTTGGCTAGCTTACAAAGACAGAGTGGCTGCTTTAACCGGCCATAATCCTCCTAATCCATGGAACCATCAAGATGCTTTTATGGCTGCAGCTATAAAATTGGCTAATGGCGGAGCTGATCAGAGAACTGAAATAGGCGAACGCACAGCTTATGCTAAATACTTAGGCGGTACCCGTTATAGCCGTTGGATATACAGCAAAGTGACTGATTATGTTATTCAATTAACAGCTAATTTCCAAGAACAATATTTTCAATAAATAGCTTTACTCTTGACAAATTATTCTATGAGATGTATAATGTAGATACTGTTTATTAGCTGTATTAATAAACAGAAACATTACTTATTGTCTTTGATTGGGTATTACTCGATCAATAGCTTTAAGAAATGTTAGGTCGCTTTTCCGCTTAGGCGGACAAAAGTGATTACCTTAAAATACTGAGAGAGATAATTAATTTATCTCTCTCTAAAATCTCATCACGCTGTACTTTAGTGGTGAGATTCTAGAGAAAAATAAATTTTATTCAATCATAAAAGCCCCTTACAGGGCTTTTATGATTTATAATTAATTTAGAATAAAGAACTAATAAAATAGTAAATTTTCACCAGGAAACAACTAAAGCACTGTATTTTTCAAGATTTTTTAGTTGTTCCGGAGTCAATTGCATAGAAGCATCAATTGCTTCTTTAATTAAATCTTCGGAAAAGGTAATTTCATCTCCAATGTTTAGCGGATGAGAACCAATGCTGTCCTTGAGGTAATCCTCAACATAAATTTTATGTTCATCGGTTAGCTCTTCAGGATGGTCTTTAGTATAATCCTTAAGGGCTCTGCGGGCCAAATGGGTTATCCCATCTCCTTTGGCTGCTTTTTCCACAATTGAATTATTTTCTTTTCTACCAGCTGGAATAATTTCTGTAATTTCAGCTTCTTTTGTTTCTGTCTCTTCAATTTCTTTAATCTCTGAATTTAATATTTTGCCTTGGATATCAGCAGTAAGCTTTTCTCTTGGCAACAATGATTCATTGTTGGTTCTCTGACTGGCATATAAATATATACCGCCAGCTAAAATCAAAAGTGCTATTACTGGCAAAATAACAGAACTGCCATACCTGCTTATCCATCCTTTGGGCTTTCCATGCCAATTGCTTTTATTATTAAAGTCAAATTGGGGTCCACTAGTTATTGGGGATTCTCCACCTTTTTGTTTTTCCTTTAACATAAATATTTCCTTTCTTTGTATTTCTTTATTCGACCTTTCCCTCCGTATATTTAATTTTAAAAAAGAACTAAATTTCAATAACTACAGGTAAGACCATTGGTCGTCTCTGCGTTTTAGTATAAAGGAATTGGCCGACTTTGTCACGTATGTTGTCTTTAACATAGCTCCAATTAACTGTGTGTTCGTCAGAAGACGCTTTCTCAACAATCTTTTTAACCTTTTCTCTTGTCTGATTTAAAAGTTCTTTTGATTCTCTTAAATAAACAAAGCCGCGAGAAATAATATCTGGTTCTCCATGAACCTTGCCGGTTTTGCTGTCAATTGTGGCAATAATGACAAACATGCCTTCTTCAGCCATAGTTTGCCTATCGCGTAAAACAACCTGGCCAACATCGCCAACTCCTAATCCGTCAACCATAACATAATTGGCCGGTACTTTCTCATCGCTTAATTGAATTGAATCTTCATTAATAGAAATAACATTGCCATTGCCAGCTACTAGAATGTTTTTTGCATCAATGCCTACGCTTTCAGCAATTTCGCCGTGTAATTTTAGCATATAATAATTACCATGGACAGGTATGAAGAATTTGGGTTTAATTAAATTAATCATCATTTTAAGGTCTTCTACTTGAGCATGTCCGCCAGCATGGATATCCATCATTTGATAATGATAAACTCTTGCGCCTTGCCTCCAAAGAATGTCTTTTAGATTCTGAACAGTTCTTTCATTTCCTGGCACAACCGAAGAAGAAAAAGTAACAGCATCGTTTTTTTGAATTTGTATATGGCGATGTTCTTTGTTTGCTATTCGCATTAAAACAGCGTTCCCTTCGCCTTGAGCTCCAGTGCAGACAACCACTACTCTTTTATCTGGATAATCTTTTATTTGATTAATCTTAATTAAAGTGCCTTTTTGCGCTTTAATATATCCTAGATCTTTAGCAATTTGAGTATTCATTTTCATGCTATAACCGTCAACTGCTACTTTTCTGTTGTACTTTTCAGCTAAATTAATTACTTCTTGAATACGACTGATTAAAGAGGCAAAAGTAGCAATAATGATTCTGCCAGCTGATTCTTTAAAAATTATTTCCAAATTATCTTGAATTTCTTTTTCAGAGATAGAATGACCTGGCTTTTCTGCATTAGTGCTATCTGACATTAGAGCGAGAATACCTCCATTAGCAATTTCAGAAATTCTGGAAATATCAGCTGGTTCATCGCCAATTGGGCTATGGTCAAATTTGAAATCACCAGTATGAACGATTTTGCCAACTGGCGTCCCAATAACTAGACCAACTCCATCAGGAATATTATGGTTGACATGGAAGAATTCAATATTAAAACAGCCAAGTTTAATTTTAGAATCTTTATTAATTTGACGAATATCTAGCTTAGGCGCTTCTGGGAAATCATCCTGCCTTTTAAGGATAATCCCTTTGGTTAAGGCAGTAGTGTAAATAGGCGGATTGCCTAAACGTCCCATTGAATGGGGAATTGCTCCAATGTGGTCATAATGGCCATGAGTAATAATAACTCCGCGGATTTTCTCTTTTTTGTCCTTAAGATAGGCAGTATTAGGGATAATATAGTCAATTCCAGGCATGTCTTCTTCTGGAAATTGAAGGCCCATATCAACAATAATAATATCATTGCCATACTCAAAAACTGTCATATTACGACCGACTTCTTCTAATCCCCCCAAAGGGATAATTCTTAAGTTTTGTGTTGTTTTTTCCATAGTGCCGAAGAAGGGATTCGAACCCTTAAGCCATAAAGGCACACGGTTCTGAACCGTGCATGTTTGCCAATTTCATCACTTCGGCTTGACTATTTTCTCTTTTTAACCTACAATTAAGCAAAATAGATCTTTAACTTTTAATAGAAGGAGAAAGAAATGGAAAATCCAATAAACAAACTTAAGGTAAATGCTATTTATTTTCAAGATGAACCTGGACCTTCTGATCTTCTACTTCGTGAATCAAGCACAACAGCGCCGCTGCGTCTTTACAGGATTAAGGGAGCGAACCGGGCAAAAATACCAAAAACATTTGCTGTTACAGATAAAGATAAGAACGTCTATAAAATAGTTGCTTATGAACCTGTTACTATTGGCGGTCCTTCTAACGAAATTCCCGATGAAGTTGCTTGAGATTAAAGCCCAATTTGGAGTAAATCCAAGGCGGGCTTTTTTATTTAGCTATTGGCCAGTTATATTTATCCGGGTTTTTCAAAAAGTCCAATTTTTTCAAATCATTAATCAGAGAATATATTGGTTTTTCTTTGTCTATTTTAAATTGAGCAAGATTGTTTGCTTTTGAAAATTTTAGTTGAGGAATAAAAGAATAAGTTTGATTTTTTACCCACTGGATACCTTCTTTTGCTTCAATAGCGTAATAGCCGCCGCCTTTCATTTCTTTAATTTCTTTGTAGCTTTGCTGACCAACAGGAGCTATCCAATTAGCCATAACGGTTTTTTTCTTGACGGGATTTATAGTGATATGAGCATAATTGGGTTGGATAATATATTTATCTCCAGCCAAGCAGTGAACAGTAAAAATATCTTCAATTTTATTACCATTAAATTTCTGAAACAAAAAATTAACTTCGCCTTCTAAAACTTCATAAATCTCTGTATATGTTAAATTTGTCCCTGGGACTAAAGAATGTATATGGCCAAAGGTTTTATTGAATTCTTTTCCAAGAGTCAAAGGAACAAATTCTGTGATGTCATAACGTAAGCCGGCTTGGCTAATTTTTTCTTTGTCATGGTTATTCTCCGCTACATCTCGCCAAACATAATAAAGTTCAGTTTTTGACTTAGCTTTTTTCAACCATGCCTGGTCAAAAACTATATCTTTCATTTCTTCAAGATAACGAACACTCGGCTTAATATTTTTAAGATTTATCATGGTCTTTAATGGCTTAACTCCTTGATTAATTTATTTAAAGAGATTGTCGCCAAACAACATCTTTTGTCAGTTGCTCCGTAGTAAACAAAAAGCTGGTCGTCTTTAACAAAACCGCCGGTGGGAAAAACTACATTGGGGACATCGCCCTTTATCTCATAATCTTTTTCTGGTTCTAAAATAGGTTTTTTGCTTCGGCCAATAATTTTTGTTGGATTATTTAAATCCAAAAGCATTGCCCCAGCTCGATAGACTCTTGTTTGAATTTCTTTATCAAATCTAATTAGACTAGGATTCATATCAGGCCCAACGCCATGATAAATTAAGAGCCAGCCCAGGGAAGTTCTTATTGGGGGAGGTCCGGCTCCTATTTTAATTGACTCCCAGTTTTCTCTTGGTTGATATAATAGTTGATGGTCAGACCAATTGAGAAGGTTTTTAGAATAGGCAATCCAGATAGATGGAAGAATTGTCTTATATTTTTTCCCTATCCAAGCGCTGGGTCGGTGAAGCATCGCATATTGACCATTGATTTTTTCCGGAAAAATAACGGTATTTCTGGTATCAGCATATTTCGGAGTGATGACCCCCATTCTTTGAAAATTGCGAAAGTCAGTGGTTTTAGCCAAGGCAGTTTGATTAAATTTTTTAGGATTGAGAGTTGGTTGCTCAAGAGCCGTATAGGTAATATAGATTTCTTTTCCAACAAAATTAATTTTTGGGTCTTCGCAACCCCATTTTTCATAATCTGCTTCTGGCTGGAAAATTGGTTGAGAACTAACTCTTTTAAAATGAAAGCCGTCTTGACTAACTGCTAAACCTATTCTAGTGATGTAGTCTTTGTATTCGCCGACAGCCCGGTATAACAGATAAACTTTATTATTTTTATAGCCGACTCCTGGATTAAATACGGCTTTTGATTCCCACTGATTTTTGGGATTTGGTTTTAAAATAGGATTACCTTGATAGCGTTTTAGTTTTATCATTATCTATTTCCAGACTCTTTTCGTTTTAATATACCAATTTTCTATTTGAGAAAATCTTTGAGATGGCTGAGCTAATTTTTCTATGGAGATTCCTTTTACTTTCTTATTAACGGGATAAATATAGCTGGGGCTGTAAAGAAAAATACAGGGGACATCTTCAATAAGCAATTTCTGAAATTCAGCATATTTTTCCTCACGAAGCTCCTGGTCAAGTGTTTGCCTGGCATCTTGAAGCAATTCATCCACTTCTTTATTCTGATAAAGCGATAAATTCAAGCCAGGGTCTTTTTTCTGAGAAGAATGCCAAAAAGCAAATGGGTCTGGATTAGCGCTAAGTATCTCTCCAAAAAGAATAGCTTCATATTCGCGAGGACGAATATAATCCTTTTGAATATCAGTTGCTTCAGCTGTTTCTAAATTAACCTTAACACCGATTTTTTCCCATTGCTCTTTAATTAGTTCAGCTGTTTGCTTTATTTCAGACCAGTTAGTGGCTAATAAGCTTATTTCCAGCTCTATTTTCTCTTCTCCTTCGCCTTTTTCTCTAATATTGTCATTGTTTGAATCTATCCAGTTGTCTGCCTCTAAAATATTTATAGCATGATCTATGGCAAAATCATAAATTTTTGTTTCTGAAGTATAATTTGGCCAGTCAGGCAAAAAAGGCGAATCAACTTTAATCCCTTTCCCATTAAGAACTTTATCAATTATTTCCTCTTTATTAACAGCGTGCGATAAGGCTAAGCGAACGGTTTTATCAGCTAAGATTTTGCTTTTATTTTGATTAAAAAAGATAGCGTAATAAATAGGCAGCTTAATTTCGTAAATATTAAGACTATTCCTTATTTCTGATTGATCAGATGTTGCTAAAGAGCTTAATCCATCTATTTGTCTTTTTTGATAAGCATTAGTTAGAGCTTCCTGGTTGTTGTAGAATTTAAGAATAATATTGTTTATAAAAGGCCCTTGAATCCTGTTTTCAAATAATAAGTAGAAACTTTCATTGCTAATTAATTCTATTGATTCAATTTTACCCTCTTCATTCTTGGTAAATTCTTTGAATTTGTAAGGACCAGAACCAATCGGCTTAAGATTATAAACAGCTAAAAGAAAATTCTGTCCTGAAATACCAGCCCAAAGATGTTTAGGTAAAATACTAACAGTTAAATTATGTAAAAAAGGAGCGTAAACATTGTTTAATTTGAACAAAATAGTAAATTCATCAACTTTTTCCATTTCTACTCCCTGCCAGATATTTCTTAAGGGACTGTTATATTCAGGATCCTGAATTGTCTTTATGGTAAAAATAACATCATCAGCTGAAACTTTTTCTCCATCATGCCAGTGAACATTCTTTTTCAGAAAAATGCTGTAACTCAGGCCGTCTTCTCCAATCTCATATCTTTTAGCTAAATCAGGAATAAGATTGCCTTGATTATCGTATTTAAATAAACTGGAATAAATAAGCTGGACTAAATCTCTATCAGCGTCGTTTGTCTGCGATAAAACAGGATTAATGTATCGAGGCTGCCCAATAACGCCTTCTATATATTCTCCTCCTCTTTGCGGTTCAATAACAGTTTTTTCAAGATAGAAATTAAAAAGCAGGGTTAAACAAGAACCAAGTATAACAAAAATTAGCCCTCGTACTAACCAACGTTCTCGAGAAGGGAGAACATTAAAAAAACGAGTCCATTGTTTGCCAGTTGGCCATTTTTCTACCTTAAAAAAAGATATTAATTTGTTTAATTGAATACTAAT
>CAZYQY010000002.1:0-61659 GCA_964649795.1 uncultured Candidatus Saccharibacteria bacterium | reverse complement strand
TCTATCATAATATGTAAAACCCTCTTTATCAACCATTTTTGTCATATTGCTTGATTTTAGGGGTGTTACCTATGTATCTCATCATGTGCATAGTTTTAGGGGTTTTTAAAAAATAAAAAAAACTCCCGCAAGCGAGAGATTTTTCGAATCCCGAGGCGCGTCCTTAAAATACATACCCTTTCCATCTGAGTTTAGATGATTGACTATTATTTAAAGAGTATCGTTGGCAAGGGTATGTATTTTAAGGACGCGCCTCTAATGTTAAGACTTGACAATGGTTTTTAGCTCTGCTAAAATTGTAATACAAATTATTACAACAAAAAACATGCGTAATATTATAAATATTTCAATGCCTGCTGAAATGGCTAAAATGATCAAGCAGGAGGTAAAAAAAGGCAAGTATGCAAGCGTTAGCGAATTTTTCCGTTCTCTTTTGCGTGAGTACGAAGAAAATAAACTTTTAGCCGAAATAGGAGAAAGTCGCCGAGAGTTTAAAGCTGGCAAAGGCAAAGTTTTACATTCTTTTAGAGATTTAAGATAAGTATAAATTAAACAACGGATAATTTAATGAAAGTTTTATACTCTCCTTGTTTTGTTCGTAAATACAAGAAACTGCCGGACAAGATTAAGGATTTGATTGAGGACAATGAAAAAATTTTCCTTAAAAATCCTTTTGACAAGAGGTTAAAAACTCATAAGCTTGCTGGAAAATTCAAGGGCTTCTGGTCTTTTTCTATTGACTATAAATACCGAATTATTTTTGAATTTGCGGATAAAGACATAGTCTATCTTCACTCAGTCGGAACCCACCGAATTTATCAGTAATTCAATCAAAATAGTTTATTTTCTTCAGTATCATATTTCAGACCCAGATGGTCATAGGCTAATTTAGCAGCCATGCGGCCTTTAGGCGTGCGGGCCAAAAAACCTAAACGAAGCAAATAAGGCTCGTAGATTTCTTGAATAGTATCAGTTTCTTCATTCGTAGCTGCTGCCAGAGTTTGCAAACCTACTGGTCCGCCATTGAATTTTTGGATAATAGTTTCCAAAATATGCCTGTCAGCCAATTCTAGCCCAAGCTCGTCTATTTCAAGCATTTTTAATGCTTCTTGAGATAATTTTTGGTTAATTAGACCATCAGCTTTAACTTGAGCATAGTCACGAGTTCTTTTTAACAGACGATTAGCTACACGGGGGGTATAGCGCGAGCATTTAGCTATTGTTTGAATAGCTATTGGTTCAATATCTGTCTTTAATATTTGAGCTGACCGATTAATAATTTTTTCTATATCTTCTTGGTCATAGAAGTCCAGACGATAAGTTGCCCCAAATCTGCTGCGCAAAGGAGAAGAAAGCATGCCAATGCGAGTAGTGGCGCCAATTAATGTAAAACGAGGCAGTTCTAATTGTAGAGTCCGAGCTGAAGGGCCTTTGCCAATAACAATATCCAAAACAAAATCTTCCATTGCTGGATACAATGTTTCTTCAATGGTCCTGTTAAGCCGATGGAATTCATCTATAAAAAGAACATCGCCATTTTGTAAATTGGTCAGGATAGAAGCTAAATCACCTACTTTTTCAATAGCTGGGCCAGAAGTTATTTTAATACTATTTCCCATTTCTTTGGCAATAATATGGGCTAAAGTCGTTTTACCGAGACCAGCGCTGCCATATAATAAGATATGGTCAATTGATTCCTTTCTTTTCTTGGCTGCTTGTATTAAAATTTGAAGATTATCTTTAATTTTTTGCTGCCCCACATATTCTTGAAAAGAATGAGGGCGAAGAGTTGAATCTAAATAATTATCTTCAGATTTTTTTTGTTCAGTAATTATGCTTGACATTTTCTTAATAACTTGTTATTATCTTAATAAATGATCTTAATATTTATTAATCTGTAGGCAATAAGAACTTAATTTTTTTAAAATTAGTTCGATGGGGGTTTATCTTAGTTTTTGGGTATTTTGGCTCCGGCTGGAATATTCCTCGGAAAATCTTTTCTCTCTGTTCTCAGGCAGGGAGTCATTGTCTACAGATTAATGTGTGTTAAGGTCTTCGTCCTATTACTCTTTCTATCTCTTCCAGAGTAGTTATTCCTTCAATTGCTTTAAGCAAACCATCTTGATATAGCGTGAGCATGCCTTTGCTTCTGGCCAGTTCTTCTATCTGTTCTGGACTGGCTGAAGAAAGAATACTCTTTTTTATCTCTTTGTCAGTGATTAATATTTCAAAGATACCTATTTGTCCTTTATATCCCCTTTGATTGCATTTCTCGCATTTACCTGGTTTATATAATTTTATTTCTTTAATTTGCTTTTGATAGAGAGCTGGCATTTGCTTTAGCTCTTTTTCTATTCTCTCCAAAGTCTCAGGAGAAATTTTTTGTTCCTTTCTGCAATAAGGACAAAGTTTTTTAACTAATCTTTGGGCTACAATAGCTTTAGTTGAAGAACTAATATCTCCAATCTTGATATCAAGATTAGTTAATCTCTGTATAGCTTCAACTGCGCTATTAGTGTGAAGGGTGGTTAAAACTAAATGGCCGGTAAGAGAGGCCTGAATAGCTGATTGCGCGGTCTCTGAATCTCTAATTTCGCCAAGCATAATAATATTCGGGTTTTGGCGAAGAAGGGCTCTTAAAGCTTCAAAAAAAGTGTAACCTTCTTCTTTGTCAATTTGAGTTTGGATTATGCCGGAGAGTCGATATTCAATAGGGTCTTCAATTGTGAAAATTTTTGTCTCAGGCCTATTTAATTGGCTAAGGATAGAATAAAGAGTAGTTGTTTTGCCAGCGCTAGTCGGCCCAGTTACAAATACAATTCCATTAGGCGATTTAATAACTTTTTGTAAATCTTTTAATAATTCTGGACGAACTCCTAATTGTTCTAAAGAAAGAACAGCTATGTCAGGTCTAAGCAGGCGAATGATTATTGATTCTCCGTACCCACTAGGGATAACTGATACTCTAGTGTCATAAACTTTTTCATCAGGGCATTCTATTTTAAATCTTCCGTCCTGGGCTTTTTTATGAACGTCAATTACCATACCAGCCAATTCTTTTATTTGTGCTACCGTAGACAGGAATAATTCTTTGGCAATTTCAGCTACTTTTTCTAGAGAGCCGTCTATTCTTAATCTTATTATGAGACTTGTTTCTTCTGCTTCAAAATGAATATCAGTAGCTTTTAGTTTTAAGGAAATAGCAATAATCCATTTTATTAAATCATCCATTCTGGCTTGACTAATCTTTTCCTGTATTTTTTTATCGCCTAGAGTTATAGATTGAGACCATTCGAAAATTTCCTCATCTATGACCAGAGCCCGGCTAAGCATAGACATAATTGCCCTGCCATAAAGCTGTTCAATATATTGAGGAGAGCCGATAACTCTTTGAACTTCCTCTATGCTTGTTATCCCTTCAGCAACTTTTAGCATTACATCTTGCATTAATGTAAGCATGCCTTCTTCCATTGCTTTTGCTCTAAGCTCATAAGAGGTGGCTTGTTTAAGAATCAATTTTTCAATAGCATCATTAACAGTAAACAATTCAAAAATGCCAATTCTGCCTTGATATCCTAATCCATAGCATTTTTCACATCCTTTAGCTTTATAAAAAACAGATAGTTTTTTAGGAATATCAATTCCTGATTTTGGCGAAATCAGCGAGAAAATCTTTTTTGTGCTTTTAATTAATTCAGCTGATGGTTTGTAAGATTCTTTGCAATAAGGACAAAGCCGTCTAACTAAACGCTGGGCAATAACCAAATTAAGGGCTGCTGGAATAAGAAATGGCTTAATTCCCATTTCTATTAAACGAGGCACAGCTCCAGCTGCGTCATTAGTATGAATAGTGGAAAATACCAAGTGCCCTGTTAAAGCGGATTGAATGGCGATATTAGCGCTTTCTCCGTCTCTAATTTCGCCAATCATTAAAATATCCGGGTCTTGCCTAACAACAGTTTTAAGAGCTTTTAAAAAAGTTTGTCCTTTGCGTTCGCTAATTTGAGTTTGAGTGATTCCTTTTAGTCTATACTCAATCGGATCTTCAACAGTAATGATTTTAGTGCTTGATTTATTAACATTATTAAGACATGCGTAAAGAGTAGTGGTTTTGCCTGAACCAGTTGGTCCAGTAGTTAGAACCATTCCGTTTGGTCGCGTAATCTGACCTTTGACTATTTCAAATAATTCCGGTCCAAATCCTAAATCAATTAAATCTAATTCAATAGCCCCTAATCCTAAAAGACGCATAACAATGCTTTCTCCATAACCGCTTGGCAAAATAGAAACTCTTATGTCAATGTTTTTAACAGATTTTCCTTTGTTCATAATTTTAACAGAAAAACGGCCGTCCTGGGAAATTTCATTAACATTAAGAATCATGCCTGATAAAGTTTTGATTCTGGAAAGTGAAAATCTATAAGCATTAGCAGGAAAATCAGTAATATCTTGAAGCAGCCCGTCAATCCTATAGCGAAGTCGAATACTTTCCTTACCTGGTTCAAAATGAATATCAGAAGCCCCCATTTTAATAGCCCCAGCTATAATAATGTTCAAGAGACGAGTCGTTGAAAGAGTATTAATTGTCTTTTTCAGTTCTTGGATTGTCTGTAATGATTTTTCAAATTCTTTTAGTTCTTCTTCTTGGATAACCAAAGCACTTGTTATAGAAACAAGATTAGTCGCAATTAATTCATAACGAAGCCTTTTTTTTCTTAAACCGCTTAAAGAAACAATAACTAAAGAACATTTATATCCTTGATCTTCTAATTCTTTAATAATTTCTTTTGTTTGAGAATCATCAGGATTTTTAACAGCCAATTGAAGATTTTTCCCAATTTTTCTAATAACTAAAATATTTCCTTTTTCAGATTTTTCTTTTGCCAATATATTCAGATCATTAGAATCAACTGGTATTAAATCTAAATTAACATAAGGGAGGTTGAGTTTTTCTCCCAAATGCTTAGCCTTATCTTCTTCTTCATTACGCTTTATTTTGCTTAATCTTTTTTCAAGATCTTCTTTACTTTTAAGAGAACTTTCCTTTTTGCCAAGAATTTTTTCTTTCTCTTTATTTGGAGTAGCTGTATCATTATTATTAGATAAATCCATTTTGTTTCTTTTAGCTAATTATTTTAATTTTATCTCATTTCAGTTTCCTGGTCAATGTAGTATAATCAAATTACGAAGAGGCTTGTCCTTAAAATGATGCTTCTTGCGAAGCAAGGACGTCATTTTAAGGACGACGCCTCTTTGGCTATGAGATTTGGAGGAGATTTGGGAAGGGCAAAAAAAGCAAGAAGCTAATTACTTCCTGCTAAAAACTTTTTTATTTCTGTTTTTTAATGAAACTATTCATTGCATTATTGACGTTTTTACTTCCAACCTTTACTGTCCCTACTATACGACCATACGATCGGGCATCTTCTGTGTAGCTGATAGTTTTATCTTCAACTAATTTTTTAAGTTCATTTGTAGCAGCAGATCCTCCTTTTTGGTTTTTTTCTGGTGCGTCAACACCAGATAGCCTAATGAATTTATTATAGGGCAATCTAACAGTATCGCCGTCAACAACTTCTTTTACTTTACCTTTTGGCATAAATTTGAAAGCGGTTAATTTTTATTTCCCAAAAACTGAAAATATGCTATTCTGTTAATGTAAGGTTAATGTGTATAGGATATCGACTTAACACATTTCCAAACAGGGCTCGACTTTTATGTTGACCCTGTTTTATTTCTGGGTTTATCCTTGCATTTTACTAAAATAGTTCTTTAATGTCAAGAAAATCCAGCGGGGTATTGACAGTAAATCCATCAATACGTTATACTAGAAGTAGTGTGGATAACTTAAATTAATAAAAATATGTTTACACAAAAACAATTAGGTCAAAAAATTAAAAAATTGCGCGAAGAAAGAGAATTTAGTCAAGAAAAATTAGCAAAATTTATTGGCATTTCACGCGCGGCATTATCAGAGCTTGAAAGAGGCAATCGCAGCATTGACGCTTTAGAATTAGTAAAGATGGCAAAAGTATTTGAATTGAGTGCTGATGAATTACTTAAGAATAAAAAAGTAGAAATTGAAGATTCTATTAAAAGTAAACGCGCAGTAAATGCAAACAAGGATATAAAATTTGAATCTGAGAAATTGCGTGAACTTATTTTGTATATTTTATCAAAGTGCGGCGGTAAGCCGAATTTTGGAGAGACAGTTTTATATAAACTCTTATATTTTATTGATTTTGACGCTTATGAATCCTTGGGAAGACCAATAACAGGAATGAATTATATACATCAGAAATTTGGGCCCATACCGCAAATAAAACAATATAAGCATGTTGTCCAAAATATGAGAAATAATCAAGAAATAAAGATTTTTAATCAAGATTATTATGGAAGAACTCAAAAAAGATACATAGCTCTTAAGGATTACAAAATGGATGGTTTTTTAATAAAAGAAAAGGAATTAGTTGATAAAGTTCTTACTCGTTTGTCAGATATGAGCGCTAGGCAAATTGAAGAATATGTTCATGGAGATGCGCCATGGAATTCTACTAAAGATAATGAAATTATTTCTTATGATTTAGTAGTTTATCGTGAATTGCCCTATGCTCAATTTGATTATGAACAAGTATGGCAAGATGTTGCTGCGGGAGATACGCTTAAAAGTTTAGGAGAGATGTCGGATAAGGAATATAATTATTATAAGAATTTATGAATCAAGGCGAAATTTGGTTAGTTAAATTTTTGAATTCAGTTGGCCACGAATATAAGAAAGAACGACCTGCTTTAATTATTGAAACCAATTCTCAAATTAAAAAGAGTTCTGTTTTTACAATAATTCCACTTACTTCAAATTCAAATAATAAAATTCAAGATGATATTTTAGTAATTAAGGATAGTCAGAATGGATTGTTTTGTGATTCAATATTAAAAGTTCATCATATTCAGTCTTTTGATAGATCACGTTTTATTAAACAAATTGGAGCTATAAAGAAAGATACAATAGATCAAGTTAAAGATTATTTAAGAATCCATTTTGATTTATAATAATCCAGAGGCGTTGTTTTCATAATCTCGAGGCATCGTCCTTAAAATGACGTCCTTGCTTCCTATCGAGGTTCGACCTCTCAAGCGCGACCCTGCTTCGCAATGTCGCTACTATTCGAGGTCAAACCTCTAAAAAAATCGCCTTAATGGCGGTTTTTTGGTATAATGAACAATATGGAAATTATTACTGAAAGCGCTCAAAAAACACAGAAAATAGGAAAATTTTTAGCTCAAGAGATAATTAACAGCAAGTCGGAAAAAACAAAAGCATTAATTGTTGGTATGGAAGGCGATTTAGGCAGCGGCAAAACAACTTTTATTCAAGGAATGGCTAAAGGATTTAGAATTAAAGAGCAAATTACCAGTCCTACATTTGTTATTTTGAGAAAATATAAAATATTAAAATTAAAAGTTTCAAGTTTCTATCACATTGATTGCTATAGAATTGGGCCAAAAGATTTAGATGAATTAGATTTCAAAGAAATCATTAATAATTCTAAAAATGTAGTTGTTATTGAATGGGCTGAAAGGATTAAAAAAAGCTTGCCATTAGATGCCATATGGATGAAGTTTAATCATATTAATGAAAATAAAAGAGAGATTATAATCAAATGGAAAAATTAGTCATTATTGACGGAAATGCTTTGATCCATCGCGCATTTCATGCTATGCCTCCTCTAAAAACTAAAAAAGGAGAATTAGTTAATGCTGTTTATGGATTTATTAGCATTCTTTTGGGCGTTATTCAAAAATTAGGGCCTGATTATTTAGTTGCCACTTTTGATTTGGCTGGACCTACTTTTCGTGATTTGGAATATAAAGAATATAAGGCTAAAAGAGTTAAGCATCCGCAGGAATTATATGACCAGATTCCTAAAATAAAAGAAGTAGTAAAAGCATTAGAAATTCCTATTTATGAAAAAAAAGGATTTGAAGCAGATGATATTATTGGGACAATTGTATCAAAAATGAGAAATAAAGAATCAGAAATAAAGAATATAATTATTACTGGTGATTTAGACATGCTTCAATTAGTTGATAAAAAGGCAGAAGTTCATGTTCCTAAAAAAGGGATTAAAGATATAATTATTTATAATACATTAGCAGTCAAAAAACGCTATAATTTAAAACCAGAACAAATAATTGATTTAAAAGGACTTAAAGGCGATGCTTCTGACAATATACCCGGTGTGCCTGGAATTGGCGAAAAAACAGCTATTAAATTAATTGAAAAATTTAACAGCATTGAAAAACTTTATAAGGATATAGAAATAAATGATATAGACCCAAAATTAAAAGCAAGATTGCTGGAATACAAAGAACAAGCATTTTTTAGCAGACGCTTAGCTACTATAAAAAAAGATATTCCTATTGATTTTGATTTAGAAAAGTGTAAATGGGGAAGTTATAACAAAAAGAAAGTAATTAAATTATTAGAAAATCTGGAATTCAGAAGTTTGATAAAAAGATTTGATATGATATAATAAAATTTACGAATTATGTTTAATCTGAATAATAAATGGGTAATAATTTCAATTTTAGTTGTTTTAGCCCTTGGGCTAATTTTTGTTTTGGAGAAAAATAGTTGGGAATTAAATACGGAAGACAATTTAACTGATTCAGGCAATCAAATACAAGGAGATATTAGTCCATTAAGCGGATTGACTTGTCCAGATTATCAAAGAAGGCCATTGGCCGTTGTTTTTGCAAATGATCCAATGGCTCGTCCTTTGTACGGGCTTTCTCAAGCCGACTTAGTAATAGAAATGCCGGTAATCACTAATAGCATTACCAGAACAATAGCTTTTTATATTTGCAATTTCCCAAAAGAAATTGGTTCTATGCGCAGCGCTCGCCATGATTTTATCCCTTTGACTATGGGGTTTGATGCTATTCTGGCCCATTGGGGCGGTTCGCATTTTGCTTTAGACAAGCTTAATAATGGAATAATGGACAATATAGATGCTTTGAAAAATCCAGCCAATGCTTTTTACAGAAAAAACACAAAATCAGCCCCTCACGATGGCTTTACATCAATAGAAAAATTGATTAAAGCAGCTAAAAAATTAAATTATCGTTTAGAAAATCAATTCGAAGGATATCCGTATGCAAAAGAAAAAAATACTCAGAATGAAGAGGATAAAATTTTAAGAATAGAATATTCTTATCCATATAATGTATCTTATGAATATGATTCAGAAACTAATTCTTATTTACGATGGAGAACTAATACTAAAGAAATAGATGCTAATAATAATCAGCAAGTTAGAGCTAAAAACATAGTTATAATGAAAGTTTTCTCAGAACAAATTGAAGGGCCATATTATAATGATTTAAATTTGGAAGGTGAAGGGCAATGTAGTGTTTATCAAAATGGGGAAGTTATACCTTGTATTTGGCAAAAAAGCGAGAATAATCCAACCAGTAAACTTAAATTTTTAGACAGAAAAAACAACGAAGAAATTTCTTTTGTGCCTGGCCAAACATGGATAGAAATAGTTGAGCCTGATCAAAAGATAGCTTGGGAGTAAATTGTCCATTCTTTAGATAATATATTTAATCCGTTAGGGGGTATTTCTATTTGTTAAGCCAAAACCAGAATTGATTTTTCAGTTCCTGTCCCAATTTATAAGTATCAGCATGAGAAAGAACGCCCATGTAGGACTGAAACGATTGCTCAAGAATTTCTTGGCTGATTATTCCCTTAAGAAGTTCAATCTCCATCTTTTGTCGCACGCTATCGTTATCCGTAAACAACGATACTCTGGCGATATCTCAAAGATGAGACGTCCGCGAGGTTAAACCGTGGTCCAACCTTCATTAGCAGACATTTATATTTTATAGGAAATCTTAGGGAAAGAAAAGAGCCCTCAACGAAAATATCGCCGAAGGCTCAAGTTATCAAAAGGAACAAAATTTTAAGGGTTCAGGATTCAATTTATCCCGCAAAATCACTTCGTGATTTATGCGGGGAACTTCCGAGCGGACGAGACGCCCAAGCCGCCCTCACGGCGGTCATCCCAGTAGCTGCCGACAGAGAGACCATCCGAATCGAAGCTGCCGACGTAGACGCGGAAGCCGTCCGAAACTACAAATGACGTACGGACATAAATGTGCTCGAACAGACGCTCGCCAGTAGCCAGGTAATGACCAATAATGGTATAGACCATCACTTGGGGAGTCGGGACTTCGTCCTCTTTCGAAATAAGAGCTTGTTGCTCTTCCCAGTTTTTCGAGGTTGAATTGTTCACTGGTGTTTTGCGAACCAGTTGCCAGCTTGTCTCACCACGCTCTTTGGCAAATGCTTGCTTGTTATACCAAGCATCTTCATAGCCGTAAAAAAGCTTTCGCTCAACCTTGCCGCGAATCTCGAGAATCGAAAGCGGGAAGACCGCCATCAGAGCGTGAGTATCCCTTGCCTTCTGAAGTACTTCTTCAGAAAAAGGAACCTCCGACAAAGCAAGTGTTTGCTGACGGGTTGGGTTAACTCCGAAATGCTGGATGGCCTCTTCGACACCGAAGAAATTCTGACCTATGATTTCACGAGTGCGCTTCTGGCTGGTTGTCGGCTCAAAACCGCCGTTCTGAATGAATCTGACTACTTTTTGGGCGAGTTCGTTGCCATTTGAGTCAATGACCTTCTGGGCAAGTTCTTCAGAAAGACCCGCCTTCTCCATTTTCAGTAAAAATTCGTGTTCGTTGTGCACCGACAGGGTGTGGCTCACCATACTTTCCATGGCATACCTCCTTTATCCTTTCTGTGATTTTCTATCCGAATCGCTCGGACTAACGACTTATCTCTTTATGAGACAAGTATTTCAGAAATCAAATAATTTGATATCCAAAATACTTGCCTCATAGTATTCTAAACCGCATTTGAAAAGAACTAATCATAACGCTATCATTATATCAAATTGTCAAAGAAAGTCAATAGTTGAGATATTGTTTTTAGTAAGTTATAATTAGAATTAAACTTTTAATTTTATTATGCTTATACTTCTTTACGGCGAGGATACTTATCGTTCTCGTGAAAAATTAAATGAAATTATTCAAGAATATCAAGCCAAACATCAAACAGGGCTTAATTTAATGCATTTTGCAGAGAATAATTTGGAATTCAATAAAATTAGAGAAAAAATTGAAGCAGTTTCCATGTTTGATGAAAAAAAATTAATTGTTTTAGAAAATATTTTTAAAAATAAAGATTTTCAAGATATTTTTTTTAAATACGCAAATAAGAATAAATTAAAAAATAACCAAGATATCATTATAGTTCTTTATTCAAGAGAGAAATTACCAATAACTGCTTTAAAGCGCAAAGTAAGTATGTTAGAAGAATTTAAGCCTTTAGAGGGGATGAATTTAAATAATTGGATTAAAAAAGAAATTAATAAAAATCAAGCAGAGATTAATCCAGAAGCAATCAATAAATTAATTGCTTATGTAGGAAATGATTTGTGGCAGATAAATAACGAGATTAAAAAATTGATTAGTTATAAGGCAGGTCAGATAATTAATACCCAGGATGTTGAATTGATGATTAAATCAAAAATGGACTTGAACATTTTTAAAACTCTTGACGCTTTAGCTCAAAAGGATAAAAAAACAGCTCTGCGGCTTTTGCATGAGCATTTAGAAAAAGGCGAAAATGAGATTTATTTGCTTTCCATGTTTATTTACCAGATACGATCTTTATTAAAATTAAAGGACTTAATAGACAAAGGAACTCCTTTTTATAATTTAGCCAAAATAAGTAAGCTTCATCCTTTTGTAGTTAAAAAAAGTTCAGAGCAATTAAGAAATTTTACTTTAGACCAATTAAAAAAAATCTACCAGCAATTATTGGAAATTGATTTAAAAATAAAAAGCGGACGCATAGATGGTACAACCGCTTTAGATTTGCTAATAGGAGAAATTTAAAAGAGTATTTTTATCTAACCTTTTCAATAATCTTTTTAAATATCTCTGGCTGTTTTTCAGCTAAATAAGACAATATTTTTCGGTCAAGTTCAATCTTGGCTTTTTTTAATTTATTAATAAATTGACTATAAGTTAAACCACTTTCTCGAGCTGCAGCATTAATTTTAATTTGCCAGAGTTGGCGAAAGTCCCGCTTTTTCCTTCTGCGATCTCTATAGGCATAAGTCCAAGCGTGCTTAAGAGCATCCTTGGCTAATTTATATTTTGATTTGCGACCCCATTTAAACCCTTTGGCTTGTTTAATAATCTTCTTTCTGCGCTTATGGGCCATTGTTCCTCTTTTGACTCTAGTCATAAATTTAAATACTTGGCAATATTTTTTTAATTCTTTTTTTATCAACTTGGGAAATTTTATTTATTCTTCTTTTCCCTCTAGTTTTGTTGCTTGATTCTTTAGCATTAAAATGTCCTTGACGAACAGAACGTCGCATTATCTTCCCTTTGCTGGTTACTCTAATTCTTTTTAACAAAGCTTTTTTTGTCTTAATTTTACCCATTTTTATTATTTACTTATTACCATAATTAATCCTCTTGGCTGCCTTTTCACTTCTTGTTCAACTTTGATTTCTGGACCAATCAACTTAGTAAATTGATTAAATTTTTCTTTTGCCATTTCAAATAAAGAAAAACTTTTTTCACGGCCGCGTAAAATCATTTCTATTTTAACTTTATGTCCTTGTCCAAGAAATTTTTCAGTTCTTTTAGCTTTTATTTCTAAATCATGCTGGCTAGTTCGAAAACTTATTCTAATGCCTTTTATTTCCACTTTTTTCTGTTTTATTCTTTGGTCTTTTTCTTTTTTGGATTTTTGATATTTGTATTTCCCATAATCCATTATTCGGCAAACAGGCGGTTTAGCATTAGGAGCAATTTCAATTAAATCAAGCCCTCTTTCCCGGGCCATTTTAAGCGCTTTAGATGTTTCAGTAGTTCCTAAATTGTTCCCTTGGTCGTCGATTAAATGAATAGGACTAATTTTAATCCAATGATTTACTCTGGTACGCAATTCTATTTTTTTATTGTAATATCTTTTGTAAATAGGTTTTAAGTTGTTTTTACGGGGTGGAGACGGCGGGAATCGAACCCGCGTGTAAAAGGCATTTCTTAATAATTCTACAAGTTTAGCTTGATTTGTAATGAGAATTAAAAACTAAAAACCAAGCAAATTTTTTTAATTCCTGCTTCTAAGATTTAACAATTAGTCGAAACAATCTAAATGTCTATCCTGATAAGATAACACCCAAAGCTTTTTATCAGGAGTCAAAAGTTTGGATGGCTGATGCGCTTAAGCAACAGCAAAGGCTAAATTTTTGTTAGCACTTATTAGGGTTAAAAGTTTAACGAGTTTTTAAGCTCGACTTGCTTATTAAGAAAAGAACTCTTATCGATGCCTATCATCCCCTTTGTCTCGTAGTGCTCTGTCAATGCTGCGCTTAACTTCTCTTTTTTTAATTTTTTCTCGTTTGTCTATTTTCTTTTTACCTTGGCCTAAGCCAAACTCTAATTTTATACGGTTGTGTTTAGTATAAACGCGCAAAGGCACTAAAGTCAAGCCTTTTTGTTTGGTTTTACCGATTAATCTATTGATTTCTTTTTTATGCAAAAGCAGTTTTCTAGATTTGTCAGGTTTATAATCCTCAGGCGTATTTTTGGTCTGATAAGGAGGTACAAATGCATTAATTAACCACACCTCCTCATTTTTAATCGTTATATAAGAACCCTTTAAGCTCATTTTATTGTTTTTAGTTGACTTAACTTCCTGGCCAGACAAAACCATACCCGCTTCAAAGGTTTCTAAAATAGAATAATCAAATTTAGCTCTGGGATTAGTAGTTAATGTAGGCATAGTTAAGATAATTTTAGCATGTCATTGGTATTGAGAAAATAGAAGAAATGGGCTATGATGAATACATGATTAGAAGAGAAATAGAAAAATTAATTAAAGATGTTGTTAAAAAAGAAATTCATTTAGATCATCCGGCTAATTCGGAATTTGGCGATTATTCAACTAATATCGTTTTGCAGACGAAAACTGACCCAGAAAAGATTATTATCAAGTTAAAAGACAATCCTTTATTTAAAAAAATTGAAAAAGCTGGACCGGGTTTTATTAACTTTTTTTTGTCTGAAAAAGCGCTTGAGGAAGAATTAGATGAGATTATTAAACAAGGAGACAATTACGGGCAATTAGATATTGGCCAAAACAAAAAAATTCAGGTTGAATTTATTTCAGCCAATCCAACCGGGCCTTTAACCGTGGCTAATGCTCGTGGCGGGCCTTTTGGAGATGTTTTAACTAATGTTTTAAATAAAGCGGGCTTTAAAACTGCAAAGGCCTATTATATTAATGATGCTGGCCAGCAAATTTTGGATTTAGGCAAAGGAAAATACAAAAGCAATTATATTGATAGAATTAGAGAAAAAATAGACGGGAAAGATCCTTATCAAGTCGGTCAAATTTTGGCTAAGCATATTATTAAAGATTTAATTCAGAAAACGACTGACAAATTGGGAATTAAATACGACGAATGGATTTTTGAATCAGATTTGCATAAATCAGGCATAGTTGATAAAGTCTTGAAAATTTTAGATGAAAAGGGTTTAATTAAACAGGGAGATGGAGCTCAATGGTTTAAATCAACTAAATTTGGAGATAAAAGAGATAGAGTTCTTATTAAAAAAGACGGAAATAAAACATATTTAGCTGGCGATATTGCTTTGCATGAGTATAAGTTTAAGGAAAAGAAATTTGATAAAGTAATTAATATTTGGGGCGCTGATCATCATGGAGATGTGCCAGGGCTTCTGGCCGGGGTAGAAGCAATTGGTTATAAAGACAAATTAGAAATTATTCTTTTACAGTTTGTGACAATTTTAGATAAAGGCGAAAAGCAAAAAATGTCAAAAAGAGCAGGGCTTTATGTGGAAATGGATGAGTTATTAGACAAAGTTGGTGCTGATGCTGTTCGTTTTTTCTTTTTACAAAAATCAGCTGATACCCATTTGAATTTTGATTTGAAATTAGCTCAAGAACAATCAGCAAAAAATCCAGTTTATTATGTTCAATACGCTCACGCAAGAATCTGCAGTATTTTAAGAAAAGCGAAAGACGTCATCCTGAGCGAAGCGAAGGATCTAGATTCTTCGGCTTTTGGCCTCAGAATGACAAAGCCAGAATTAAATCTTGTTCGTAAATTAATTAAATTTCCAGAGGTTATTGAAGACACAGCCAAAGATTATCAAGTCCAAAGATTGCCTTATTATGCCATGGAACTGGCTAATAGTTTTCATCAGTTTTATGAACAGTGTCGCGTGATTGACGAAAAAGATAAAAAATTAACTCAAGCGCGTATCAGTTTAATTCAGGCAACAAGAATAGTTCTTAAAAATACTCTGGAGCTAATGGGCATTTCAGCCCCAGAAAAGATGTAGTTAAAAAATAATATGAATCAAATTCCTGAAATAGAAAAGAAAATATTAAAATTTTGGCATAAGGAAAATATTTTTGCCAAATCAATTAAGCTTCGAGAAAAGAAGCCCTTTTTTAGTTTTTATGATGGGCCGCCTTTTGCCTCTGGGTTACCTCATTACGGTCACATTTTAGCCAGCACGATTAAAGATACGGTTTTACGATATTGGTCTATGAAAGGTCATAATATATTATGGAGAGTTGGCTGGGATTGTCATGGTTTACCCGTAGAAAATATGGTTGAAAAGAAAATAGGGTTGAAAAGCAAAAAAGATATTGAAGAATATGGCATTGGCAAATTTAATAAAGAATGTAAAAAGTCTGTTTTTCTGTGTATTAATGATTGGTATAAAACATTAAATCGTGTTGGCAGATGGTCTGATTATTCTAATTCTTATGCAACAATGGATAATACATATATTGAATCTGTTTGGTGGGTATTAAAGCAATTATGGGATCAAGGTTTAGTTTATCAGGATTATCGAGTTACTCCATATTGTCCACGCTGTGGTACTCCTTTATCTAATTTTGAACTTAATCAGCCAGGCGCTTATAAAAATGTAGAAGATGAGTCAGTTTACATTAAATTTAAGCTTAAAAACGAAAAAGATACTTATCTATTTGTCTGGACAACTACTCCTTGGACATTAGGCGCTAATACTGGCATTGCTGTTGGTCCTGATTTCAAATACGTTAAAGTAAAAATAAATAATGAATATTTAATTTTAGTTAAGGACAGATTAGATGTTTTAGGCAATAGCAATAATTATGAGATTGTTGATAAATTTTTAGGAAAAGATTTAGTTGGCAAAGAATACAATCCACTATACAAGATGAAACTAGAAGGTTCTGGTTATAGAGTTGTTCCAGCTGATTTTGTTTCAGTTGACGACGGAACTGGTTTAGTTCATATTGCTCCTGCTTTTGGAGAAGAAGACATGGAATTAGGTAAAAAAGAAAATTTACCTGCAGTAATTACGGTTGACGAAGAAGGCAAGATAATCAAAGGATTAAAAATCCCAGGTGAAGGCAAATTTGTTAAAAAAGCAGATGCTGATATCAAGGCAGATTTAAAGAAACGCGATTTATTATTCAAAGAAGAAAAAATAGTTCATGCTTATCCTTTTTGTTGGCGCTGCGAAAGTCCTCTTTTGTACTATCCTTTAAACAGCTGGTATATTTCAGTTACTAAGTTTAAAAAAGCATTAGTTGAGAATAATAAAAAAATTAGGTGGGTGCCAGGGCATTTGAAGGAAGGCCGTTTTGGCAAATGGTTAGAAGGCGCGCGCGACTGGTCTTTTTCAAGAAATCGTTACTGGGGTGCGCCAATTCCAATTTGGCGATGCGAGAAATGTGGCAAGACAAAAGCTATTGGCGGACTCGAAGGATTATCTGGAAAAACCAAAAAAAATAATTATTTTATTCTTCGCCATGGACATACAGAGAATAATATAATCAATAAGATTTATACTGATGAAGAAAATAAAAAGATGCCCTTAACAAAAGAAGGCGAAAAACGAATAAATAAGCTAATTCCAGAATTAAAAAAAGCTAAGATTGATTTAATTTTTTCTTCAGATTATTTTAGAGCGAGCCAAACTGCTTCTATGATTAGTAAGTTATTAAATATTAAGATTATTTATGACAAAAAACTCAGAGATCTAAATCCAGGTATTTTTAAGGGCAAGCTTATAAAAGAATATTTAGCTTATTTTAATAATAATGATTTATTGAGATTTACCAAAATACCATCTAAAGGCGAAAGTCTTAATCAGGTTAAAAAAAGAATGATGAATTCTTTCTTGACAATGAATAAGAAATATTCTAACAAAAATATTCTTATTATCAGCCATGGTGCTCCGCTTTGGATTTTACAAGGAGCTGTTCAAGGACTTGAAAACGAAGAGATAATAAAAAATGTACCTGATCGCATTAAAACTGGGCAATTTCATTCTCTTAAATTTAAAAATTTACCTTTTGATAATGAAGGCAATTTAAATCTCCATCGTCCATTTATTGATAAAATTGTTTTAGATTGTTCTTGTGGAGGAAAAATGAAAAGAACATTAGAAGTTTTTGATTGCTGGTTTGAATCTGGTTCAATGCCTTATGGACAATGGCATTATCCCTTTGAAAACAAAAAATTAGTAGAAAGGACTTTCCCAGCTGATTTCATTGCTGAGGGGTTGGATCAAACCAGAGGCTGGTTTTACACTTTGCATGTTTTAGCAACTGCTTTAACTTTAAAGAACAAAGGGCTTGGCAAAAAAACCTCGTCTTTTAAAAATGTTATTGTTAACGGGTTAATTTTAAGCGAAGATAATAAGAAATTATCTAAGCGTTTGAAAAATTACGCAACTCCGGAAATAATTTTTGATAAATATGGCGCTGATTCATTAAGATATTTTCTTCTTACAGGGACACCCATGGGCGAAGATTATATTTTCTCTGAAAAAAGAATTGGAGAGACAATGCGTAGAACAATTATGACTCTTTGGAATTCATTCGTGTTTTATAATACTTATGCAGATAAAAAAAATAAAGCGCCTAAATCAATAATTTCCAAAAACATATTAGATAAATGGATTATATCCAGACAAAATTCTTTTAATAAGGAAATAATAAGATTGATGGATGAATATGAATTAACTAAAGCTGCTCGTTTAATTGATAAATTTATAGATGATCTTTCTAATTGGTATATTAGACGTTCACGCAAACGCTTTCAAAAACCTGAGAATATAACAGAGAAACAACAAGCCGAAAGAGTATTGTCTTATGTTTTAATTAATTTATCTAAAATAGCAGCTCCTTTTTTGCCATTTCTTACTGAAAAAATATATCAATCGTTAGGCGATAAAGAATCAGTTCATTTAGATGATTATCCAAAACCAAAAGAAAAATTAATTAATAAAAATTTAGAAGAAAAAATGGATCAAGCAAGGCAGATAACTGCTGAATCTTTAGCTCAAAGAGCTAAGGCTGGCTTAAAAGTGCGCCAACCATTAGCATGTTTAACAATTAATAATAAGCATATAGTTTCTGATAAGGAATTATCAGGATTAATAAAGGAAGAAGTGAATGTAAAAGAAATTGTATTTGGAAAAAATATTAAATTAGATATTAAAATTACTGATGAATTAAAGACCGAAGGGATGATTAGAGATCTTGTTCGTTTTATTCAGGGGATGCGCAAGGACGGCAGATTAGAACCTGGTCAAGAAATTCATTTGTATTATTCAGGAAATGATTTCTTGAATAAGTTAGTTCAGAAAAATGAAACAGAAATTAAGAAAGAAATTTCTGCTAAGAAAATAGAGATTCAATTAAAAAAAACAAAGAACTTTTTAGCAGAAAAAGAGATTGTTTTAGATAATCAGAAAATCTGGCTGGGGATTAAGAAATAATAATTTATATGCTCTATAAAACGCAAGGGATTATTATTAAAAGAACTAATTTAGGTGAGTTTGACAGACTTTTAACTGTTTATACCAAGGACTTTGGCAAAATTTTAGTTAGAGGCAAATCAATTAGAAAAAACCAAGCTAAGCTTAAAGGTCATCTCGAGCTTTTTTTATACACACATCTGATGATTGCTCCAGCCAAAAGATTTGATATTATCACAGGAGCAGAAACATTCAAAAGATTCTCTTTTATTCATAAGAATTTAATCTCTTTATCATCTGCTTATTATCTGTCAGAATTAATTGATAAATTGATTCCTGGTCCAGAAAAAGATGAAAATATTTGGCAAATATTTTTATCTAGCTTACAAAAACTCAATCAGCCAAATCAGGATGTTAAAATCATTATTAGTGATTTTGAAAATAAATTGTTAGAATTTTTAGGGTATGGAAAACAAAAAAATCCTCTTGATTTTGTTGAAGCGTTTTTAAGAGAAAAATTGAATTCAAAATATTTTTTACAAGAAGCGCTTTATTTGTTAAAATAAGAATAATGTCTATAGAACTTAAAAAGTTGAGAAGAAAACTTTATAAACCAGAATCTGAATTTGAGAAACGACTTGAAACACCAGAAATATTTCGGGCTGGCGAGAAAAGGGGAAAAACTTCTTCAGGAGAATGGGCGGATATAAAAAAGAGAGAATTATCTTCTAAACAAAAGAAATATTTGCGTCTTGGAGCGATTTATTCAGGGATTGCATTTTTTATTATAGTCAGTTTAATGATCTGGCATGGCCTAACTTCTTTTGATAAAGATAAGATTAGCTTGATAATTCAAGGACCAGAAAAAATAATTAGCGGAGACCAAGCAACTTATATTGTAAAGTATAAGAATAATACAAGATTGTCTTTAAAGGATGTTAAGTTGGTTTTCCGTTATCCGGAAAAATCAATGCCTTCAAATACAGATGATTTGACTGAAATACATAATTTGCCTAATTTAGAGCCTGGACAGGAAAACCAAGTTGATTTATCAGCAAGAATTATTGGCTTAAAAGATGAAGATAAAAAAGTATCAGCTGAATTGAGCTATCAGCCAGGGAAAATCAGTTCTCATTTTATCAGCCAAACTGAATTTTCCACAAAAATAGCCTCAGTTCCTTTGGCAATTAATCTTGATTTGCCAGAAAAATTAGTCAGCGGACAATCTTTTGATTATTCTCTAAAATACTCAAACCAATCAGAAACTTCTTTTGATAATTTACAGATTAGAATTGATTATCCTGATGGGTTCAATTTAGTATCATCTGACCCTAAACCAATAGAAAAAGATAAAATCTGGCAAATAGGTGAATTAACAGCTAAAAGTCAAGGAGAGATTATTATTAATGGAATTATTCAAGGGGAAAAAGATGAATTAAAATCATTTAAAGCGCAAATAGGATCATTTAAGGATAATCAATTTACTATTTATGCTGAAACAGTTGACGCTTTTAAAATCTCTGTATCTCCTTTATTTGTCAGTCAAACTATTAATGAATCAAGTGATTATATTGCCAAGGCTGGCGATACATTAAAATATCAAATCAATTACCAAAATACTACCAATGTTGGCATTAAAAATGTAATTATTTCTGCTAAATTAGAGGGACAAGCTTTAGATTTGACTAGCCTAGAATTAGATAAAGGATCTTTTGACGGAGCAAGTCAAACAATTATCTGGAATGCTGGCAATCTCCAGGAATTAGCTTTCTTAGATCATTTACAGAAAGGCAAGATTGGTTTTTTAATTAAAATTAAAAAACCTTTGCCAATAAAAAAATACGCTGACAAAAATTTTGTTATTACTAGTACAGTTAAAATAGATTCTTCAGAAGCGCCTTCTACTCTGAAAGATATTCAAATTGATGGACAAAGCGAGGCAATAACTAAAATAGCCAGTCAATTGGATATTCAGGCCAAGGGATATTTTAACGATGATTTAATTAGCAATAGCGGACCGATTCCTCCTAAAATCGGGCAAACAACTACCTATGCAATTAAATGGAGATTAGTTAATACAGCCAATGATTTAAGCAATGTAAAAGTGAAAGCATTTTTACCGCCTAATGTTCAGTGGAAGAACAAAATTGTTCCAGCTAATTCTGATTTGAAATACAATTCACAAACCGGCGAACTCATTTGGCAGGTTGGCGACTTGCCATCTGCCACAGGCATCCTTTTACCTGTAAAACAAGTAGCTTTTCAAATTGCAATAATTCCAAGCTTAGCTCATCTTGACAGTACTATGGAATTAATTGGACAATCTACAGTAACTGGTTATGACAATTTTGTTAATTCAGATTTAAGCGATTTAGGCAAGATTATTGATACTGATTTACCTGATGATTTAAGTATTTCCCAAGATGGAAAAGTAATAGAATAAAAATATAAATTTTAAAATTATGGTAACAATGGAAAAAATTATTTCTTTAGCTAAACGACGAGGATTTATTTTCCCTTCGTCGGATATTTATGGTGGTTTTGCCGCAATCTATGATTATGGCCCCTATGGCGTAGAATTGGAAAACAATATTAAAAAATTTTGGTGGAAAAATCTTGTCCGGCAAAGACAGGATATTGTTGGCTTGGATTCAGCTATCTTTATGCACCCGAAAATTTGGGAAGCAAGTGGCCACGTAGCTGGATTTTCCGATCCCTTGATTGAATGCAAAAATTGCCATACTCGTTCCAGAGTCGATCATTTATTGGAGGGTATAGGAATAGAGACAGATGAAAAAATGTCCGAAAAAGAAATTAACGAGATTTTTTCTAAGAACAAGGATAAACTAAAGTGCCCCAATTGTGGTGAAAAAGATTTTACTGATGCCAGGAAATTTAATTTATTAGTTAAGTCTAATTTAGGCAACTTTACTGATAATTGGGACAAAGAACCTGTATATTTGCGAGGAGAGACTTGCCAGGGAATTTATGTTAATTACAAAAATGTTTTGGATTCAACTAGAGTTAAAATACCATTTGGCATTGCCCAAATTGGCAAGGCCTTTCGCAACGAGATAACAGCTCGTCAGTTTCTTTTCAGAACAAGGGAATTTGAACAAATGGAAATGCAATATTTTGTTCATCCAGACAAGGAAATGGAAGAGTATGAAAAACTACGGAAAGATCGTTGGCAATATTATTTAGATTTAGGTCTTAGAAAAGAGAATCTGAAATGGAATAAGCATAAGAATTTGGTTTTTTATGCTAAAGCTGCTTATGACATAGATTACAATTTCCCTTTTGGTTTTGATGAATTAGAAGGTGTGCATGCGCGCGGTAATTATGATTTATCGCAACATACTAAGTTTTCAGGCAAGGACTTGTCTTATCTTGACCCGAAAACTAACAAGAAATATATTCCCCATATTATTGAATCATCAGTTGGCGTTGGTCGAACTGTTTTTGCTGTTTTGACCGAAGCATATACTGAAGAAAAAATTGACAAAGAGATGAGGATAGTTATGAAATTTCCTAAAAAATTAGCCCCGGTTCAAGTAGCGGTTTTCCCCTTACTAAGGAATAAGCCAGAATTAGTTAAAAAAACTAAGGAGGTTTATAAACAGCTTAAATCAGAATTTGTCTGTGAATTTGACGACAATGGGAATATTGGCAAACGCTATCGCAGGCAAGACGAAATAGGCACTTTAATGTGCTTAACGGTTGACTTTGAGAGCTTAAAAGGCGATGACTTGACAGTCCGGGACCGGGATACCATGAAGCAGGAAAGAGTAAAGATAAATAAATTAACTGATTATTTAAAAGAGAAAATAAATGTATAAAAAAACAAAACTGACTAATGGTTTAAGAATTATTACTGTTCCTGCCAAAAACACCAAAACAGCAGCTGTATTATTGTTAGTTGGCGTAGGATCTAAATACGAGATAAGGGAAATTAATGGCCTTTCTCATTTCTTGGAGCATATGTTCTTTAAGGGGACTAAAAAGCGTCCTAATACTTTGAAATTAATTGAACCATTAGATAAGATTGGCGGTATTTACAATGCCTTTACTGGACAAGAAATGACTGGGTATTGGGCTAAAGTTGACGCAAAGAATTTGGATTTAGCATTGGATTGGGTCTCTGATATTTATTTAAATTCAAAAATTGCTCAAGAGGAAATAAATAGAGAAAGAGGGACGATTCTTCAAGAACTTAATATGTGCTTGGATAATCCAGCTCGCTATGTTGAAGATCTTTGGACAGAACTTTTATACAGGGACCAGCCAGCTGGATGGAGGATAATTGGCACCGAAAAGATGATAAAAGAAACCAACAGATCTCAATTTATAAAATATTTGAAAGAACATTATTCTTCTAAAAATACAGTTATTGCTGTAGCTGGCCATATTAATCATTCTTCTGTAATTAATAAAATTAAAAAATATTTTGAATTGATTAATAGCCAGATAGTTGAAGATAAATTGCCAGTAATAGAAAAACAAAACAAGCCGCAGTCTCTGATTTATTACAAAAAAACAGACCAGACCCATATTAATTTAGGGGTGCGTGCTTATAACACTTTTCATCCGGATAAATATGCTCTGGGATTATTAGGAGTAATTTTAGGCGGCAATATGAGTTCCCGTTTATTTATTTCTGTTAGAGAAAGACAGGGCTTAGCTTATCATATTAGCACTAGCGCTGAAACAGATACGGATACTGGATTTTTATGTACTCATGCTGGCGTAGATAATCAAAAAATAGAGAAAGCCATTAAAACGATTCTTCAAGAGTATAAAAAAATATCTCAAAGAAAAATTAGTCAGATAGAACTTAAAAAAGCTAAGGATTATATAAAAGGGACGTCTCTTATTAGCATGGAATCGTCTGATGCTCAGGCCTCGTTTTATGCTCTTCAAGAGCTTTTAATCGATAAAATTTTGACTTTAGAGCAAAAATTCGCTAAAATTGATGCAGTAACTGTAAATGATATTCAACGAGTGGCTAAAGATATATTCAAGCCAGAAAAACTTAATTTAGCCTTAATCGGTCCATTCAAGGATAAAGAAAGATTTAATAGAATTATTTCTATTTTATGAACAATTCTCAAACAATTAATATTTCTACTTCCACTATTTTTCGGACTATCTTAATTTTGTTGGCTCTAGTTTTTTTGTATCTGATTAGAGATATTTTAATAGTGGTTTTTGTGGCTGTTATTATTGCAGCTGCTATCAACGGACCAGTTAGCTGGCTACAGAGGCATAAAATCCCTCGTATTTTAGGAGTAATTTTTATTTATTTGTTTATTTTATTTTTCTTGGCTTTAATTGTAACTTTAATTTTTCCTCCTTTAGCTGAACAGATTAAACAATTAGCTCTCTATTTCCCAGAATTTATGGAGAAAATAGGTTTAAGCGTTCAAGAGTGGTGGGCTAACTATCAAATTGAAGGTAGTTTACAAACCCTTTTAGACAAAATGAGCAATAAGTTAGCTCAAGCTACTTCAAGCGTCTTTGGTACTATTATTGATCTTTTTGGCGGTTTGTTTTCAGCCATTGTTATTCTAGTTATTTCTTTTTATTTGGCTGTCCAGAAAAAAGGAGCTAAGAAATTCTTAGTCTCTTTAACGCCAAGCGAACATCAAAGTTATCTTTCTAATTTAATAGAGCGGATTGAAAGCAAAATTGGCGGATGGTTAAGAGGACAATTATTGTTGATGCTAATTGTTGGCGTATTAACTTATATTGGCCTTTATTTTTTAGGAATAAAATATGCTTTAACTTTAGCTTTAATTGCTACTCTCTTAGAAATTATTCCTTATATCGGTCCAATTCTGGCTGCTATCCCTGCTGTTATTCTTGCTTTTTTCCAATCGCCTTTCTTGGCTTTATTGGTTGTAATTTTGTATATTGTTATTCAACAATTAGAAAATTATATTATTTATCCTCAAGTGATGAAAAAAGCAGTTGGCTTGAATCCAATAATTATTATTGTGGCCATGCTTATTGGAGCTAAGTTGGCCGGTGTTTTGGGGATTATTTTAGCTGTTCCAGTAACTGCTGCCATAGCTGAATTTTTTAAAGATTTCCAGGAAAAATCTGTTTAAATTTAATATAGAAAAAGATAATTTATAGTCGTCCTTGCCAAAAGGGGCGGTTTTTAGATACAATTAAACTATGCCTACTTTATATATCATTGCTACTCCTATTGGGAATCTTGAAGACCTGTCTTTTAGGGCATTACGAGTCTTAAAAGAAGTTGATTTAATTCTTTGCGAAGATACCAGGATAACAAAAAAAATATTAAGTCATTACAAAATTTCAAAGCCAACCATTAGCTATCATCAGCATAGCAAATTAAATAAGATTAAATATATCTCAGAACAGTTAAAAAAGCACAAGAGATTAGCTTTAATTTCAGATGCTGGCACACCATGTATTAGCGATCCCGGCGCAAAATTAATTGATTATTTAGTCAAGGAACAGCCTGATTTAAAAATTATTCCTATTCCCGGTCCTTCAGCTTTAATTTCCGCCTTAAGTATTTCCGGGTTTCCAGTTGATAAGTTTGTTTTTTCTGGCTTTCCTCCAATTAAGAAAAAAAGGGAAAAGTTTTTTCAGGAAATAATTAAGGCAAAACATACTGTTGTATTTTATGAATCCTGCCATAGAATTATTAAAACCTTAGGAGAATTAAGTCCTGAATTAAAAATTGTTGTTTGTCGCGAGTTAACTAAAAAATTTGAAACAATTTATCGTGGAAATGTTAATGAAATTATTAATCAAATAGAAAAAGATAAAATTAAAGGAGAATTTGTTGTTGTTGTGAGTAAAAAATAATATGGCAAAGAAATTCTATATCACTACTCCAATTTATTATACTAATCAGCCACCTCACATCGGCACAACCTATACTACTGTGGCAGCTGATGTTTTGTCTCGCTATCATAAGAAATTAGGCGAAGAAGTTTTCTTTTTGACTGGGACAGACGAACATGGAGAAAAAATTGCTCAAGCCGCAAGTGAAGCGGGTAAAACACCGCAAAAATTTGTTGATGAAATAGCTGAAAAATTTAAAACAGCTTGGGCAAAACTAAATATTCAATATGATGATTTTATACGGACAACAGATGAAAAGCATAAAAAAGGAGTAGCAAAATTTTTATTAAAGTTAAAAGAAAGCAACAAAATTTACCAGGATGAATATAAGGCTTTGTATTGTACAGGATGTGAAGATTTTATTTTCAAAAAAGATTTAATAAATGGTAAATGTCCTTATCATAAGACAAAGCCCGAATTAATTTCTGAAACAAACTATTTTTTCAAATTAAAAGATTTTCTTCCTAAAGTAAAGGGATTAATTGAAAAAGATAAGATAATAATTAAACCAAAAGAACGTAAAAAAGAAGTTTTGTCTTTACTTAAGCAGGATTTAGGTAATCTTTCTATTTCAAGACAAAAAGTAAAATGGGGGATTGATTTGCCTTTTGATAAAAAACAAAAAATATATGTTTGGGTAGAAGCCCTCCAAAACTATATCACAGCTATTGGCTATGAGAATGATTCAAAAAAATTTAATAAATATTGGCCAGCTGATTTACATTTAATAGCCAAAGATATTGTTAAATTTCACGCTATTTTCTGGCCCGCTTTATTATTAGCTGTTGGCTTGGAGCTGCCGAAAAAAATATTTGTTCATGGTTTTTTTACAGTAGAAGGGCAGAAAATGAGCAAGACATTGGGCAATGTTATTGATCCAATTTATTTGGTTGATAAATATGGGGCAGATGTAGTAAGATATTTTCTTTTGCGTGAAATTTCTTTTGGACAAGATGGTGATTTTAGCATTAAGCGTTTAGAAGAACGTTATAATGCTGACTTGGCTAATGGATTAGGTAATTTAGTAAGCAGAGTTTTAACTTTGTCAGAAAAAGTTAACGTTAAATCAAAGAAAATAGACAAGGTATTTAATTTAGAAATTAAATCAGTTCAGGAGAGATATAAAAGTGCAATGAAAGAAATTAAATTTAACGAAGCTCTGGAATCAATTCGGCAATTAATTAGTTTTTGCGATGAATATATTGAAAAAAATAAGCCGTGGGGATTAGAAAAAGATTCAGATAAATTTAAAGAAATTATTTCAAATCTTCTAGGAACGTTATATACAATAGCTGATTTATTGGAACCGTTTATGCCAGAGACATCAGAGAAAATTTTAAAGCAAATCAAACAAAACAAAAAAACCAAGGCATTATTCCCGCGGTTGTAAGATTATATGAACAGACCATTGTTAATCGATACTCATACGCATGTTAATTTTAACGCTTTTAAGGATGATGGCGACAAAGTCATTAAACGGGCATTAAAAGAAAATATCTGGACAATTAATGTTGGCGCTCAATATAGCACTAGTTGTCGAGCCGTTGAATATGCAGAAAAATATAAACAAGGAGTTTATGCAGCTGTGTGTATTCATCCAAGCCATATTCATCAGGATAATCTTGAACAGGATAAAGGAGCTCAAACAGAAATCCGGGAATTGGAAGAATTTAAGCCGGGAAAATATAAAGAATTATTAGAAAATCCTAAAACAGTGGCAATGGGCGAAATCGGTCTGGAATATGGCGATGAAATCAGTCAAGAAGCAAAAGATAAGCAAAGGCAGGTTTTAATAGAGCAATTGGAATTAGCTCAAAAAATGGACAAACCGGTTATTTTCCACTGTCGCAAGGCCTATGACGATTTGATTGAAATTTTGGACTGTTTGTCAAATAACTGCGCTAATTGCCCTTTTAATTGTCCGGGCGCCAGTAGCAAAAAAATCAGAGGAGTGATTCATTGCTATATGGGACGCTGGTCACAGGCCGAGAAATTAATGACCATGGGTTTTTATTTTGGATTTAATGGCTTAATCACTTACGCTCGCGACTACGATAAAGTGATTAAGAATTTGCCATTAGAAAGAATCTTATTAGAAACCGATGCGCCGTATTTAACTCCAATACCTCACCGATATAAAAGAAACGAACCCTTGTATGTAAAATATGTAGCTAAAAAAATAGCTGAAATAAAGAAAGTAAGTTTTAAAAAAATTGCTGAACAAACAACAAAAAACGCAAAAGATTTGTTTGGAATATAGTTTAAAATTATGAAATACAATCCAAATAAAATAGAAAAAAAGTGGCAGAAGAAATGGGAAAAGCAGGATCTATATAAAGCCGAGGATTTTTCCAAAAAGCCAAAAAAATACATTATGGTTGAATTCCCTTATCCTTCTGGAGATGGTTTGCACATGGGGCATTTACGCAGTTATTGTTCTTTAGACGCCTTGGCGCGTAAAAAAAGAATGGAGGGATTCAATGTGCTTTATCCTATGGGCTGGGATGCTTTTGGCTTGCCAACAGAAAATTATGCGATTAAAACAGGCATTCATCCAGCTAAGGTAACTGAAAATAATATTAAGATTTTCAAAAAACAAATGAATTCACTTGGCCTTTCTTTTGATTGGTCAAGGGAAATCAATACTAGCGAGCCCAAATATTACAGATGGAGCCAATGGATTTTTATTCAACTCTTTAAAAAGGGATTGGCCTATCAATCAAAAATGCCAATTAATTGGTGCCCAAGCTGTAAAATCGGTTTAGCTAATGAAGAAGTCATAGCTGGGAAATGTGAAAGATGCGGAGCTCAGACTGAGAAAAAAACAATTAAACAATGGATGCTTAAAATAACTAAATATGCAGATAGATTAATTAAGGATTTGGATAAAATTAATTATTTAGAAAAAATTAAGACACAGCAGATTAATTGGATTGGGAAAAGCCATGGCACAGAATTTAATCTGCAAATAGCTGATTCTTCAGATAAAATTACTGTTTTTACTACACGTGTTGATACTATTTTTGGCATCACGGCATTAATTGTTGCTCCAGAACATCCTTTATTGGAAAAATTAACTGCTAATGAGAATAAAGAAAAAATTAAAAAGTATGTTTTAGATTCAAAAAAGAAAAGCGAATTTGAGAGAACAAAATTAGAAAAAGAAAAAACAGGCGTCTTTACTGGTTCATATTGCATTAATCCAATTAATCAGGAGAAAGTGCCAATTTGGGTTAGTGATTATGTAATTGCTACTTACGGCGGCGGCGCAGTTATGATTGTACCAGCTCATGATAAAAGAGATTACCAGTTTGCCAAAAAATATGGCTTGGAGATCAGAGAAGTTATTTCAGGCGGCAATATTTCAAAAGAACCTTATGTTAATTATGGCAAATTAATAAATTCAGGCAATTTTAACGGACTATTTTCTAAAGAAGCTATTGAGAAAATTACTGATTGGTTGATTAAAAATAAAAATGGTAAAGAAACAACGCAGTATAAGCTGCGTGACTGGATATTTTCCAGACAGCACTATTGGGGCGAGCCAATTCCCATTATTCATTGTGATAAATGCGGAATTGTGCCTGTGCCAGAAAAAAGCTTGCCAGTTGAACTGCCTCATGTAAAGAAATACAAGCCAAGCAAAACAGGCGAATCGCCTTTGGCTAAAATTAAAAAATGGGTTAATACAAAATGTCCTAAATGCAATGGCCCGGCTCAAAGAGAAACTGATACTATGCCTAATTGGGCTGGTTCTTCATGGTATTTTTTGAGATACATTGACCCAAATAACAACAAAGAACTTGCTGATTTTAAAAAATTAAAATATTGGCTGCCAGTTGATTTGTATAATGGAGGAATGGAGCATACTACTTTGCATTTGCTATACTCTCGTTTTTGGCATAAGTTTCTGTATGACATAGGAATTGTGCCAACTATAGAACCATATCAACGCCGTTATTCTCATGGAGTGGTTTTATCTGGAGATAGCCGCAAAATGAGCAAAAGTTTTGATAATGTTGTAAGGCCTGATGATGTTATTGTACATTACGGAGCTGACACATTAAGGACTTATGAAATGTTTATGGGTCCTTTTGATCAGATGATTAGCTGGAGCGATAAAGGTGTTCAAGGATGTTTTCGTTTTATTAATAAAGTTTGGCAAATATTTAGCAATAAGGAAAAATTCAACTCAAGAAGCAATAGAGAATTAATTACTAAATTACATCAATTAATTAAAAAAGTTAATCAAGATTTGGAATCAATGAAATTCAATACAGTTATAGCTGCTTTTATGGAATTTATTAACTTATGGGCCGAAGAAAATAATGCTTTGGCTAAAAAAGAATCAGAGATGTTTTTAAAGCTATTAGCTCCTTTTGCACCTCATATTGCAGAAGAATTATGGGAACAATCAGGAAATAAAAAAAGCATTTTTTTGGAAAAATGGCCTAAATACAACAAGAAGTTAATCAAAGAAGAAACTTGGCAATTAATTATCCAAATTAATGGCAAAGTCAGGGATAAAATAGAAGTTAGACAAGAAATCCCAGAAAAAAAAGCAAAAGAAATAGCCTTGTCCCAAGAAAAAATCAAGAAATGGATAGATAATAAAGAGCCAAAGAAAATTATCTATATTCCAAATCGATTAGTTAATATAGTGGTTTAACATGGAAATTATTAAATTTAATTTATCTGACGAATTAGACAGCAGGATTATTGAAATAGCAGCAGGGGTTATTCAAAGAAATGGAAGTATTGTATACCCGACTGACACTGTTTATGGATTGGGAGTCAATGCTTTAGATAAATATAATATTGAACGGCTTTTTAAAATTAAAAAAAGGCCTGAGACAAAGCCAGTACCAGTAATGATTCGTGATATTGCTATGGCTAAGACGCTATCTTTTATTAACAGAGAAAAAGAAAAAATCTTAGAAGAAATTTGGCCTGGACCAGTAACTGTAATTTTAGAAAAAAGAGACATTGTCCCTGATATTTTAACTGCTGGTAAAAGAACCATTGGCTTGAGAATACCGAATTGTTTATTCACGCAAGCTTTAATGGAGCATTTAGAAAAACCAATTACAGTCACCTCAGCTAATTTTTCTGGCGAACCGCCATTAAGTTCTGCTAGAGAAGTTATTAAAATTTTTATAAAAGCGCATCCTCGACCTGATTTAATTTTAGACGCAGGAGATTTATTAAAAAAACTTCCTTCAACTGTTTTGGACTTAACAGGTCTAAAGCCTAAAATTACTCGAGTAGGCCCAGTAAGTAAAAAAGAACTTGATAAGTTGTTTAGATAACTTGGTGCCGACGGTGGGATTCGAACCCACAAGGGCTTGCGCCCATACGATTTTGAGTCGTACGCGTAGGCCAGTTCCGCCACGTCGGCCTATTAGTATTTTCTCTTAAAATCCACTTGTTGTCAATTGGAAGATGATGTATAATAAGATTATATGGCTCAAATTGTGAGTTTAGTCAATCAAAAAGGTGGTGTAGGAAAGAGCACATCGGCAATAAATTTGGCAAGTTATTTAGCTGCTATGGGCAAGTATGTTCTTTTAGTTGATATTGATCCGCAGGCAAATGCTACTTCTGGGATTGGTATTAATCCGCAGACAGTTCCTTTAAGTTTATACCATTCTTTAATAGGAGGCATTTTGCCCGAAGAAATTATCCGTAAAACAAATCTTTTTGGTTATGATGTTATGCCTTCTACTTCTGATTTAGCTGGCGCAACTGTAGAATTGGTTCCTCAAAATAATCGTGAATTTAAACTCCATGAATTGCTTGGTAGGATTAGAACTAATTATGACTATATTTTAGTTGACTGCCCTCCCAGTTTAGGGCTTTTAACAATTAATGGCTTGGTAGCTGCTGATGAAATTATTATTCCAGTACAATGCGAATATTATGCTTTAGAAGGATTAGGCCAACTTTTAAAAACAGTTGAATTAGTTCAAGATAATTTAGGCAGCCAGACAAAAATTAAAGGCGCCTTACTAACTATGTATGACCGTCGCAACCGGCTCTCTCGCCAGGTACGTAAAGAAATAGAAAGAAATTTTGCCGGTTATGTTTTTGAAACAATTATTCCAAGATGTGTTAAATTGGCTGAAGCACCAAGTTTTGGCCAGTCAATTTTACAATATAATTCACATTCTAAAGGAGCTAAGGCATATCGTGAATTAGCCAAAGAAATTATTAAATTAGATAAATAAAAACAAAATCATGAAACAATCGCTTGGTAAAGGATTACGATCTTTAATACCTAAAAAACAATCTGGAAAATATTTTCAATCTGATAAAGAAATAAAAATAACTGATTGGGATAAATCAAAAAAAGAGAGTATTTTTAACATTGAAATTGATAAAATTAAACCTAATTCTCGTCAGCCGCGCAGTGATTTTTCTCAAGATGCCTTAAAAGAATTGGCAAATTCTATTAAAGAGCATGGGATACTCCAACCATTGATTGTTACTAAGAGCGAGAAATCAACCAGTAGGGGCAGGCAAGTAGAATACGAATTAGTTGCAGGAGAACGGAGATGGCGAGCAGCTCAAATAGCCAAATTGCCTCAAGTGCCAGTAATTATTAGAGATAGTTCAGCCAAAGAAAAACTAGAAATAGCATTAGTAGAAAATCTCCAGCGTGAAGATCTTAATCCAATGGAAGCAGCAGCAGCTTTTGAACAGCTTCGCAATGAATTTAAATTAAGACATTTAGATATTGCCCAGAAAGTAGGCAAATCCAGGGTAGCAGTAACTAATACATTGCGCTTATTGGATTTGCCCAAAGAAGCCCAAAAAGCCATATCAGCTTGTCGCATTAGCGAAGGGCATGGACGGGCTATTTTAATGGCTAGCCCAGATGCTCAATCATCTCTTTTTAGAGAAATTATTAGAAATAAACTAAGTGTTCGTCGATCAGAAGAAAAAGCAAGAAAATTATCTCTTCCCAAAAAACCAAGAACAGTTGGTCCAAGGAATCCGATTTTTATAAAAATAGAAAAAGACCTTGGCCAGGTCTTAGGTAATCGTGTGAGTATTATTAAAAGAGGCGGAAACAATTATTTAAACATTGAATTTGCCAGTCAAAAAGAATTAGATAAAATAATTAATTATTTATTGAAAATCTAATTTTTCCTAAACCAGGCGCTAATTCTATTTTTTGCCTGTGTTGTTTTAGCAAATTTAAGCCAATCTCTATTTGGCTTTTTGTTTTTTTGGATAACAATTTCCACTATTTGTCCATTTCGCAATGGTTCAGATAATGAGCTTAATTTACCGTCAATTTTAACGCCAGCGCATTGATGTCCGATATCAGTATGGATTTGATAGGCAAAATCTATAGATGTGCTTCCTTCAGGCAAATCAATAACATCTCCTTTAGGAGTAAAAACGAAAATACGATCTTTTAAAAAATCAATTTTTAGAGAGTCAAGAAAATCTTGAGATGAAGATGATTTCTCTTTTTGCCATTCTTGAAGCTGTTTTACCCAGATTAATTCTTTTTTAAGCTCTTTTTCCGGTTTCTTGCCTAATATTTTCTTTTCAATATAATCTCTAATTCCTTTTTTCTCGCTATATCGCCAGTGAGCAGCAATTCCATATTCAGCTTCTTGATGCATTTCAGAAGTACGAATCTGAAATTCAGTAATTTTCCCTTTTTCGCAAAAAACAGTTGTATGAAGCGATTGATAGCCATTTGGCTTGGGTATAGCAATATAATCTTTAATCTGACCAATTAACGGCTTCCATTTTTTATGTATAATTCCTAAAGCAGCGTAACAAGTTTCAATATCCGGAACAATAATTCTTATAGCAGCTAAATCATAGATTTTGTGCCAATCCATATCATATTTTTTAAGTTTTCTGTATAAGCTATAATAATGTTTTGTTCTTGCATGGATTTCAACCACCTTAATTCCTCTTTTGGTTAGTATCTTTTTGGTAAAAGGAATGATTTTATTTAGATATTCTTTACCTTGACTATATTTATCTTTTACTTGTTTAATTAAGTCATGATATTCCTTGGGATAACCATAGGCAAAAGATAAGTCCTCTAATTCGCCTTTAAGCCAGCCAATCCCAAGCCGATTAGCTAAAGGAGCATAGATATCCAAAGTTTCCAAAGATATCCTTTTTTGTTTCTCCAACGAGAAGACATAAAGAGTTCTTAATCCATGCAATCGGTTAAAAAGCTTGATTATAACAACTCGTATATCTTGAGCCATGGCTAAAAATAATTTACGGAGATTTTCTGAACTGCGCTCGGCTTTTTTATGCTCTATTTTACCAACATTAGTTACTCCTTCAACTAAAAAAGTTATTTCTTCGCCAAAATTCTTTTTAAGCTGGTCTTTAGTTATATCTGTTCTTTCTATTATTTCGTGAAGAATGGTTGTGGCAATACAGACTGAATGTAATTTTATTTTAGCTAAATCAATCGCAACCTCCAAACAGTGGTCAAGATAAGTTTGACCAGAGAGCCGAATTAATCCCTGATAATTTTCTTTAGCAAAAAAACAGGCTTTTTCAATCAAATCAAAATCAAGCTCCGGATTAATTTTTTTTAATTCTTCTAAGAATTTTTTTATTTCCATTAAATTTAAGGTTATTTTTTTCCTAAAGATTTTTTCTTATAGTCGCATTCTTTGTTGCTGCATTTAATCTGCTTATTTTTTTTCTCAACCAACAAAGAGCCGCATTTAGGACATTTTTCATTAATCGGTTTATCCCATAAAGCAAAATCGCATTTTGGATATCTAGAACATGAATAAAAAATTTTGCCCTTTTTGGTTTTTCTTTCAATTAATTCTCCTTCAAAACATTTTGGACATTGGACGCCTGTAGATTTTACAATTGGTTTAATGTTTTTGCATTTAGGATAATTACTGCAAGCTAAAAATGGCCCAAATCTTCCGTGTTTTATTATCATGGCACCGCCGCATTTATCGCAGACAATGTCTTTATATTTCTCTTTAAGTTCTTTGTCTTCTCCTAATGGTTCAGTGTATTTGCATTCAGGAAAATTAGAACAGGCTAAAAACTTGCCAAAGCGGCCTAATTTAATAACTAAAGAACTATTACATTTAGGGCATTTTTTATCAGTTGGTTCTTCTAATTTTTTCTTTTCCACATCTTTGTATTTCTTAAGAAGATTTTCATTAAATGGTTTATAAAATTTTTGGAGCACACTTAACCAATCCTGGCGGTTATCAGCAATTTTATCAAGATCTTTTTCTAAATAAGCAGTAAATTTAGTATCAACGATTTGTGGAAAGTTTTCCTTAAGCATATCAATGACAATGAATCCTATTTCAGTCGGGATAAATCTTTTTTGTTCATCTTTTTCAGTATATCCGCGTTCTTGAATTGTGCTGATAATCGGAGCATATGTTGAAGGACGACCAATGCCGTAATCTTCTAAGGTCTTTATTAAAGAGGCCTCATTATAACGAGCTGGCCCTTCAGTAAAATGTTGTTCTGGAATAAGCTTTATTAATTTTAACATTTCTTCTTTGGCCAGAGGAGGAATTATAAATTCTTTTAATTTAGCCGAATAAACCTTAAGAAAGCCGTCAAATTTAATTGTTGAACCAGTTGCCCGGAAAATATAATTTTCAAAAGCTGAAATATCAACAGTTGTAGCATCTAAAATAGCTGATGCCATTTGACAGGCAATAAACCTTTGCCAGATTAAATTGTAAAGCCTGTATTGACTTGAATCTAAATGTTGTTTGATTTTGCCCGGAATGCAGTCAGGTTGAGTTGGTCTAATTGCTTCATGCGCTTCTTGAGCGCCTTTGGATTTATTTTTGTAAAATCGATGAGCATTTAAAGCATATTTTTTGCCAAATTCTTTTTCAATAAATTTTTTAGCCACATTCAATGCTTCGTTCGAAAGATTTAAAGAATCAGTTCGATGATAAGTAATATGACCACCTTCATAAAGCCGTTGAGCAATAGACATTGTCTGTTTGGCAGAAAAACCTAATTTGCGGGATGCTTCTTGTTGAAGGGTGCTGGTGGTAAATGGCGGCCCCGGATGTTTTTGGACTTCTTTTTTCTTAATATCAATTACTTTGTATTCTGCTTCTTTTAAATCTTTTAATATTTTGTCTGCTTCTTGCTTTGTCTTTATTCCAAGCTTAGATAGTCTTTTATTATTTATCTTTATTAATTTAGATTCAATTTTTTCTTGATTATTTTTGATTTTGATCAAAGAAGCAACAATTGTCCAATATTCATCTGGCTTAAAATCTTTAATTTCTCTTTCTCGGTCAACAATTAAACGAACAGTTACTGATTGAACACGTCCTGCTGATAGTCCTCTCATTACTTTTTTCCATAAAAAAGGCGATAGCTTATATCCTACTAATCTGTCCAAAATCCGTCTAGCTTGCTGGGCATCAACTAAGTTCATATTTATCTTTCTTGGATTTTCCAGCGCTTGTTCAATGGCTTTTTTTGTTATTTCATGAAAAGCGATTCTTTGATAATCTTTTTTATCCAGTTTTAAAATTTGGGCAATATGCCAGGCAATAGCTTCTCCTTCTCTATCTTCATCAGTAGCCAGAATAACCAAATCTGCTTTTTTGCTGACCTGCTTTAATTCTTTAACAATCTTTCCTGCTTTATCTGGAATAACGTATTCTGGCTTGAAATTATGTTCAATATCAATGCCAATATTTTTTTTAGGCAAATCGCGAATATGACCATAAGAAGACAGAATTTTATAATTCTTGCCAATAAATTTACTAATTGTTTTTGCCTTTGTTGGACTCTCTACTATAATAAGATTCATGATTAAAAATTTAAATTAAGTTCTTCTAAAATATCTTCAGCTTGGCTCACCAATTTAGCCCCCATTTTTATTAAGTTATTAGGGCCAAAAGAATTTTTAGAAATAATAGGACCAGGAATAGCAAATACATCTCTATTTTGCTCTAAAGCGTTTCGTGCTGTAATCATGGCGCCGCTTCTTTCAGGCGCTTCAATAACTAAAACTCCCAAGCTTAATCCAGAAATAATTCGATTGCGTTGAGGAAAATTTTGCGCAAGGGGCTGGGTTCCAATTGGAAACTCGCTGATAACTGCTCCGTTCTGGCTGATTTTTTCCGCTAGATCTTGGTTAATAAAAGGATAAATACTTGTTTTATCTATGCCAGAGCCTAGAACAGCAATAGTTCGATTATTTGTTTTAAGAGCTGTTTCATGGGCAATAGTATCAATTCCCTTGGCTAATCCGCTAACAATAGTTAAACCAGATTTAGCTAAGTCAGCTGTGATTAAAGGAGTTATTTGGCTGCCGTAAGCAGAAAGTTTTCTAGTGCCAACAATACCAAAATATTTATCGGTTGATTCAAAATGGCCGCGGATATAAAGTGTAGCTGGAGGAGCATAGATTTCTTTGAGTAATTTGGGATAATCTTTGTCCTGGGTAGTAATTAAATTAATTCCTTGCTTGTCTAATTTTTCCATTTCCCAATCAGGATTAATTTTAGGACGTTTTCCCCTAATTTGCTCAATAACAAATTCAGTTAAGCCAGCTTTTTTGAATTCTTTAATTTCAGCTGACCAGGCATTATCAAGAGAATTAAAATATGTCAGGATTTTCTTAAAACCAACAGGTCCGATCCCGCCAATTAAATTAAAAGCGTTATAATATTTAGCTTTGGGGTTGACAAATTCTGTCATTTTGTTATAATAGGGATAGTTTTTAACCTTTATCAGCCTGCCTAGAGAGTCGCTTATATCGGGCAATCCCTCCTAATGTTCGGTTAGGCATAAAGATTGGAGATGGTTTGCTTTTGTGAATTTATTTCCAGCACTCCTAGGTAGGCTGATGAAGGTTAAAATAAGTTCTTTTTTATAGGAGGAAAAGGATGAAAAAGAAATTTGTAGATACAATAGGATCAATTTTCGGAATTATCGGGTTTTTATTAGTTCTGGGAGGAGTTGGCCATATAGAGGTTGATTCTTCTCCAGAGGCGTTTACCGAAGGACTTCTGGTGGCTTTGTTCGGATTAGGGATTTTTTCTCTAGTTGCCGTTGGCAAGTTCTTGCGCAATCGTTCCTAACTTAGAGGGCCGCTGTAATTAAATCAGTGGCCTTTTTTATTATCTTTTGAATAATCTTTTCTTCTTCTGAAGTAAATTTTTGAAGAACAAATTTTTCCGTATTAATTATTTCATCTTCGTTATCAGGCCTAATTCCTATTCGCATTCTAATAAAATCTTTACTGTTTAAATAATCAATAACTGATTGGACGCCTTTGTGTCCAGCTGAACCTCGTCCTTGCTGAATCTTTATTTCCTCCAAAGGCAAATCAATATCATCATGAATAACAATAACATCTTTAACGGGAATTTTATAATAATCTATAATTGATTTTACAGCCATCCCAGAATTATTCATAAAAGTTTGCGGTTTGGCTAAGATAATTTTTTGATTCTTAATTCTTTTCTCAGAAATTTCCGCGTTAAAGGCCGATTGAAATTTTTCAGCAAGTTCGCCTATTACTCGAAATCCGAGGTTATGCCGGGTTTTTTTATATTTAATTCCTGGGTTACCTAAACCAATTATTAATTTCATATTTATTCCTTAATTGCTTTTTCAATATACTCTTTAATTTTATCATAATTCTCTTGTCCTGCCTTGGGATAAACAACCGAAGCTTTTTGCTGTCCAAACATTACTTGTCCGCCAACTAGCAGATTTGTTTCTTTCTTGTCAACAACCAAACTTATTATTTTGTCCGCGCCAATATCTTTAGCTATTTGCCATAATGACTTTATTTTCAACAAGCCAAGGTCGGTTTTAATATTGTCATTAAGCGCATAGAAAATTTTTAAATAAGTCGGCAGGTCCCAAAGAGGATTAAGAGCTAAGACTTTTTGTTTAATAAGTTGAATAATTTGCTGCTGTCTAGCCATTCTATCAAAATCGCCATTAGGAGAAGTATATCGAGTGCGGACATATTTAAGTGTTGTTTGTCCATCTAAATAGCGCCAGCCAGCTGAAAGATTAAAGGTTTGGTAAGAATAATTTGGTCCAGGGAAATATGGGTCATTAATATCTTTTGGCACATAAACATTTAATCCGTCGACTAATTCAATAACTTCTTTAACAACAACTAAGTCAATAATTATATGGTGATCAACAGTAATACCAGTAATCTCTTGTATTTTTTCTTTAAGGCAATTAATCCCGCATCTTGCATAAAGAGAATTTATTTTAGTTAAAACGCCTTGATTGGGAATTTTAACTAACAAATCACGTGGCAGAGAAATCAAGACGGCTTTTCCATTGGCTGGTTCCAGATGAGCTAAGATTATTGTATCAGTTAAATCTTGTCCAGAATAGCCTTGGCCTGGATGACCAAGAACCAAAACATTCATATTTGGGCCATCTTTTTTAACTGACAAAGAAGGCAGAATTGAATTAATAATAACTTTACCTTCATCTTTTTTATTATCATGGGAAATTTCTATTGAAGAAGATGGAATTAATTGGCGAATAAGAATCAAGGAAAAAACAATAATTAAAAGAGAGACAATCAAACAAGCAATTTTCAGTTTTTTATCATTTTTTTTACATTGATTCATTGCTATTATATTATAACAGATTTGATTTTTTTTGAAAAACTGATAGAATGTAATTGTTATGAAAAAAGTACTTATTTTTATTTGGGAGACCGCTAAGATAGTAGTTATCTCCTTGGCTATTATAATTCCAATCCGTTATTATCTAATTCAGCCATTCTTTGTCCGTGGCGCTTCTATGACGCCTAATTTTGATAATGGACAATATCTAGTTATTAATGAAATTAATTATCGTTTTGAAAAGCCAGAGCGAGGACAAGTTATTATTTTTAAATATCCTTTGAATCCTTCACAATATTATATTAAAAGAATAATTGGATTACCTGGCGAAACAGTTGAGATTAAAAATGGCCAGGTTTTTGTATATAATACAAACACTTTAGAAGAAATAGATTTAGACGAATCTGATTATTTACCTCAAGGCAGGATTACTAAAGGAAATATTAAAGTTGAACTGAACCAAGAAGAGTATTTTGTATTGGGGGATAATCGTCAAGCGAGTTCTGACTCTCGTCAATGGGGAGTTTTGCCAAGAGAAAATATTATTGGATTTGTTTGGATAAGAGCTTGGCCTTTTGATTCATTTAAAATATTTTAAAAAAAAGACATGCCATCTAACCCTAAACCAAAACCTAAACCAAGATATAAAAAATCATTTCAAGCTCCCAAAGGAATGAGGGATATTTTGCCTGAAGAGCAAATCTACTGGGATAAAATTGAACAGACAATTAAAAATTTGGCTGATGCTTATGGTTTTAAACTCATTAATACGCCAATTCTTGAAGATTCAGAATTATTTATTAAAGGGACTGGCATTTATACTGACATTGTTGAAAAAGAAATGTATTCTTTAAGAACTAAAGGGGGAGATAAATTAAGTTTGCGTCCTGAGTTTACGCCAGCTATTATAAGAGCTTATCTGGAAAACGGTCTGTCTAGTTTGCCGCATCCAGTGAAACTATATAGCATAGGCCCTATTTTCCGTTATGAAAGACCTCAAAAGGGTCGTTATAGACAATCATATCAAGCCAATTTTGAAATTATAGGAGAAAAAGACCCAATTCTTGATGCTCAATTAATCCAGCTGTCTTTTTCTATTAATAATGCGTTAGGACTTAAGAATTTAATTACTCAAATTAACAGTATTGGATGTACTAAATGCAGGCCGATTTATAAAAAGGCCATAATGAGTTTTTATAGAAAAAGGAAAAAAGAGCTTTGTAGTAATTGCCAAAAACGTTATCAACAAAATCCTTTAAGATTATTAGATTGCAAAGAAAAAAAATGTGTTCAAATAGCTGAACAAGCGCCTCCAATTATTGATTATCTATGCGAAGATTGCCATAATCACTTTAAAAATGTTTTAGAATATTTAGATGAATTAGAAATTCCATATATTTTAAATTCACATTTAGTTAGAGGACTGGATTATTATAACAAAACGGTTTTTGAAATTTGGCCTGAAGATGAAGAAAGACGACAGATTGCTTTGGCTGGTGGCGGACGCTATGATAAATTAGTTAAACTTTTAGGAGGGAAAGACACTCCAGCAGTTGGTTTTGCAATAGGGTTGGACAGAGCAGTAAATCAAATGAAGGAAAAAGGGGTTAAAGTTCCATTAAAAAGCCGTCCGTTAATTTTTTTGGCTCAATTAGGCGATTTAGGCAAGAAAAAATCCTTAAAACTATTTGAAGATTTACGGAAAGCAGGCTTAAAAACAATTAGCTCTCTTAGCCAAAATACTATTACTTCCCAATTAAAAATAGCTAATAGGCTTCAAGTGCGCTTTACCTTAATTTTGGGACAGAAAGAAGCGCTTGATAAGACAATTATTATTAAAGATATGCTTTCTGGAAGCCAAGAAATCATCCCTTTAGAAAAAGTAATTGACAGATTGAAGAAAAAACTAAAACATAAAACCTAAATTATGTGTCTTTTTTGTGAAATTGCTAATCATCAACAAAAAACTGATATTGTCTATGAAGACGAACAAATAATTGCTTTTAATGATATTAAACCGATAACTCCGGTCCATATTTTAATTATTCCCAAAAAACACATTTCATCTATTGTTGAAATAGATGAGAGTGATGTAAATCTTTTTGGTAAAATGATTTTTGTTGCTAAAAAAATAGCCGATGATTCAGGATTAAGCGAAAAAGGGTATAAGCTTTTATTTAGAGTTAAAAAATATGGCGGACAGGAAATAGAACATGTCCATCTGCATCTGCTTGGAGGCGGGATGCTTTATGAAGATATCCATTCTTTAGAAAGGAGGTGAAATAAGTGGATAACAAAAAATTTTTTCAGTCTCCCTTAGACAATTCTTTGACTGCAGAAAAAGAAAAAATAAGTTTAAGCTCAAGGAAAAAATGGTTTTGGCTTGGCATCATTATAGCCTTAATTAACCCTATTTTTTCCGGATTAATTATTGGATTGGCCTTTTGGACTGAAGCAGAATTTAAAAAAGAAGCAAGAATTATTTTGGCTATCGCAATTATCTGGGGGTTAATTACTATTTATTTATCTCGTTGGTTAGCTCAACAGGGTTATTTGCCTGTTTATTAAAATGTTAAACAAAAATTTTTGGGCTGCCACATCTACTTTGATTGGCACTATAATTGGCGTAGGGATTTTTGGCGTTCCTTATGTAGTGGCTAAATCCGGTTTTTTAATTGGCCTACTTTTTTTATTTGGATTAGGCGCGATTACTTTATTGCTCCATTTGTTATATGGAGAAATTATTTTACGTACTCCTGGCAAACATCGTTATGCTGGTTATGCTGAGAAATATTTAGGATTATGGGGCAAAAGATTAATCGCTTTTACGTCAATTTTTATTTTCTATGGCGCTCTGCTTGCTTATTTAATTGTTGGTGGAAAATTCCTCAAGATAATTTTTAACGGCTCTGAATTTATGTGGAGTATGATTTTTTTTGCTGTTTGTTCCATGGCAATTCTTTTTGGCTTGCGAGTTGTGGCTAAAATGGAAGTTTTAATGAGTATATTTTTAGCAGCTATTATTATTTTAATATTTATTAAGGGTCTGCCTGTTATTAACTTAGATAATTTATCTACTTTGGATTGGAAATATTTTTTTCTTCCTTATGGGATGATCTTTTGGGCATTAACTGGCCCCTCAGCTATTCCAGAAATGAAGGAAATCTTTAAAAAAAATTATAGTTCTCTAAAAAAAGCTATTATTTTAGGAACTATTTTGCCTATATTTCTTTGCGGCATTTTTGTTTTAACTGTGGTTGGAATAACTGGAAGCCAAACTTCTCCTGAGGCAATACAGGGTATGGTTAAGGCGCTAGAGAACCATACAATTATTTGGGGAGCTATTTTTGGCCTTTTAGCTGTAACTACTTCTTTTTTAGTTGTTGGCTTATCATTAAAAAAAACCTTTTGGTATGATTACAAGATTAACAAATATTTAGCCTGGTCTTTAACTTGTATTGTTCCTTTAGTTGCTTATTTATTCAATTTGCGCGATTTCATTACGGTTATTAGTTTTCTAGGAGCAACTTTAGCTGGTTTGCAAATGATTCTTTTAATTCTAATTTATCAGCGGGCAAAAAAAACAGGGCAGCGTAAGCCAGAATATTCTCTTAACCTGCATCCATATATTTATTACGGACTAATCATAATTTTAGCTTCAGGAGTTATTTACCAGGTTATTTACAGTTTTTGATATTAATTAAGCGGAAAAATACTTGTCAAAAGACAAGCAAGGGAGTATATTATAAGTAATGAAAACGAATAATAAAGATATTTTTTGCAGTCCGACTCAAGGCCGGATGAAATTAACTAGAATAATTAAAGAAATTTCTGATTTTATAAATCAGGACTCGCAGGATGAATATAAGTTGATTGTTGGTACTGATTCCAATGGCGGCAAAAAAACTGATTTTGTCACAGCTATTATTGTTTATCGAGTTGGTCGAGGTGGGCGTTATTTCTGGAAAAAAACTAATGGGGGTAAAGTTTATCATACTTTGCGAGATAGAATTCACCAAGAGGTAACTTTGTCTTTAGGAACAGCGCAGGATCTTATTGGCAAATTAGGAGTTTCTTTGAAAAATATTAGTGAACTTAATTATGATTTTCAGATTCATATTGATGTAGGGCAAAACGGTCCAACTCGGGAAATGATTAAGGAAGTAGTTGGTATGGTTAGAGGCAATGGCTTTAAGGCGAAAATAAAGCCAGAATCTTACGCTGCTTCCAGCGTAGCTGATAAGTATGTATAAAGCATAATTTTTTAAATTTACTATTTTGTATAAGCCGTTGTTAAGCAGCGGCTTTTCTTTTTAGCAAAGTTTTGGTAGAATTAAAACATGAAATTGCATTTTTATGGAGGCGCTAGGTGGGTAACTGGCGCTAATTATTTATTAGAAACTAAACAAACTAAAATTTTAGTTGATTGCGGTCTGTTTCAGGGCGGCCGAGATGCGCGTAAAATGAATCAGAAAGAATTTCCTTATGACCCAAGCAAAATTGAAGCAGTTTTAGTTACCCATGCACATATTGATCATATTGGCCGTTTGCCTTATTTAGTCAAAAAAGGATTCAAAGGGAAAATTTTTGCCACTAAACCAACTAAGGATTTTGCCCGGGCAATGCTTTTTGACGCTGAAGAAATTAATTATGAAATAAATAAAACAACTGGCAAAGAATCTTTTTACAATAAATCTGATGTGGAAAAAACCTTGGGACTTTTCCAAGGCATAGATTATGGAGAGAAAATGAAATTAAACGATAATATTTCTTTTTGTTTTAGAGATGCAGGACATGTTTTAGGCTCAGCTATTATTGAAGTTTGGGCTGAAAAGCAAAAGATAGTTTTTTCTGGGGACTTAGGCAATCCGCCAGTGCCTATTTTAAAACCAACTGAATTTATAAAAGAAGCGGATTATGTTCTTGTTGAATCAACTTATGGCGATCGTATTCATGAAGATAAAAAACAGCGTAAGGATTTATTAGAAGATGCCGTTGAAAATACAATTACTCGAGGAGGAACATTGCTTATACCTAGTTTTGCTTTGGAAAGAACACAGGAAATTCTTTATGAATTAAATGAATTAGTAGAGAACCATCGTATTCCTCATGTGCCGATTTTCCTTGATAGTCCATTAGCTATTAAATTAACTGAAATTTATAGAAAATATCCTGAATATTTTAATCAAGAAGCGCTTTCTTTGATTAAGTCCGGGGATAAGCTTTTTGAATTTCCTGGATTTAAAATGACCCGCACAGTTGCAGAATCTAAGCAAATTAGCCAAGTTAATCCACCCAAAATCATTATTGCTGGTTCAGGAATGTCTACTGGCGGCCGGATTATGCACCATGAAATTAAATATCTGTCTGATTCTAAAAATACGTTTTTGATTATCTGTTATCAGGTTCCAGGGACTTTAGGGAGAAAAATTTTAGATGGAGCCGAGAAAGTTAAAATATTCAGGCAAGAAATTCCAAATAAAATACAAATCAGAGCAATTGGAGGTTATTCAGCACATGCTGACCAAAAAGCGCTTTGTTACTGGGTCAGGCAAATGAAAGATTCATTAAAAAAAGTTTTTATTGTTCAAGGAGAAGAAAAGCCAGCTATGACATTGTCTTCTCATATTAAAGATCATTTAGGATTGCCAACCGAAGTCCCAAAAACCGGCCAGATATTTGAATTGTAATTCTAAATAGCCTCTGATAAATTTTCTTGACAAAAGTATCGCATTGTGATATATTAGCAGCAAGATAAATTTGACGAATTTTGAACATTGAAATAGGAATATTTTTTAGAATAAACTAAAACCCAGCAAAGGAGGTTTGTCATGACAAAGAAAGATTTGTGCAAAGATCAGCGCGAAGGATTGATTGCCAAGCTAACGGCTTTTTTCAAAGGTCTGGGAGCCGAGGTAATCGATGATGTGGTGGCCGAGGCCAAAAAACAGGCCAACGCCGAAACGATTGAAGACCGCAAGAACGGACTGGCCAAGCTGTTTGACAACCAGATGGAAACCCTGAAATCATGGAACTGCCCACAGGCCATTCTGGAAGCGTTCCAGAACAAAAAAAGCGAGGTTTTATCCAAAGCGGCCGAAATGGAAGTTCCCGAAGGAAACATTCCGTTCGTGCCAGTCATCCCCCGTTCCTATATGGGCATCTATGGACTTATGCCCATGGTCCGCAATGACGACAAGATGGGCTACACCTACCTTGATCCGAACGAGATAACCGACAATGAAGAAGAAATCCCAAAAAATCCGTATTATATCTACGATGTTGAGCCCGGGAAAGCCACTCTCGGTAAATCACCCGAAGACGCCGAAAAGATCATCAAAAAGCAAAACCGTCTGCGCCATATCACCGACGAAGACATCGCTGTTTGTGTTCACACGAATGTGTTATCAGATCATCATCTCTGGAGCACCGGTTCCCGCTACAGGCTTTCGGGCTTGGTGCCGAGTGTCTTCCTCGACGACGGCGGACCGGAGCTCGACTGCGACGACGCTGGCCACTCGGATGGCAGGTGGGGTTCCGCCTCGTGCCGTAGTCGGGCTTAGGTTCTTGACACTTTGGACCTTTTGGTTTCTTGTTCCTTGTTTTCGCCGAAGGCGACCGCTACAAATTTTTGCGCTAAACGCGCACTTAAAGGGTAGATCAAAAATGATCTACCCTTCTTTATTTTTAATAATCTTTATAGTACAATAAAAGCGCTGCCTACATTGATTGGGAATACCACCAATGGGCCGTTGTTTCTTTTTAGTCCAATTGTGGACTGAAAGGGGCAGCTGGTCCTCCACAATTGGGGCCCTTTGGGGTTTCAGTCAATGTGGGCAGCAGGTCTCGGCTGTCCCTTTTTTTATTTCAATCTTCTTTAAGCCACTCCCACATTTTGTGTTTTAATTCCTGCTCAAACTTGTAGCTCTTGGCGTGACTCAATACTCCCAGATAAGAATTAAACGATTGCAGGAAGGTTTTCTCATCTATTTTTTCTTGTTTATATTCCTTTACTCTTTGTCTCAATTTCCTAAAAATTCTCTGTTTAGTTTTAGTTCTTAAGACAATGGCTTTAGGCAAGATTACATAACCCAAGAAATCAATCCCTTGGTAGTATTTACGAATAGTGACTTTGCCCGGATGAAGTGATAGTTTTAGATTCTTTTTGAGAAAAGATTCGATCTGACCTTTCAAACTCAGCAAATAATCCTGGGCATGATGAACAACAATAAAATCATCAGCGTAGCGGACATAATATTTAACTTTAAGCTGGTCTTTAATAAATTGATCCATTTCATTCATATAAATATTAACCAAAATTTGAGAAGTCAAATTGCCAATTGGGGTTCCTTTTTTTATCTCTCTTGGTGGTAAATTCCGACTCAAAGCTTTTGACAATCTTTTTTATCAACCACAAAGCATCTTTATCTTTAATCCGCTTGGCAATAATTTTCATTAATACTTTATGATCAATAGTTGGAAAGAACTTCTTAATATCACACTTTAAGACAGAACATCTGCCGTGGGTCTGATAAACAGCCCTTAACATTTTATCCAGTTTAATAACTGCCCGGTGGGTCCCTTTTTCTTTGCGGGATGAATAGGAGGTGTAAACAAAGGTCGGATTAAAAATAGGATAGAGTTTTAGATGAATAGCATGATGGACGACTCTGTCTCTGACCGTTGCTTTGTGGATATGCCTTCTCTTTGGGTCGTTGATATAAAAACCAACATAGTCGCCATGCTTGTATTTCTTGCTTTTTAATTCTTGGTGGAGGGCAAACAGATTATCCTCTAGATGAAGCTCAAATTCCTGAACATCTTGTTTCTCTCTTTTGCCCTTTTTAAATTCATCCCAAGCCAAAAGCAAATTCTCCATTGAAATTATATCCTTAAAAATGTCTTTATAAATCTTCATATATGCAAAATTTAAACCAAATTCAAAGCGAGGCGCCAATCCTCAAAAAGACAACTGATCTTTACAAGGAGTTCTATGAGTGTTTAAAAATCTTTCCTAAAAAGGATCAATATGTGTTGGGCAAGAAATGCGAAGAAAATATCATTGATTTTATGGAATTGATATTATCCGCAGTTAGCTCGTATAAGCAAGAGAAAAAAGCAAAACTATTAGAAGCGAATAACAAATTTGACCTTTTAAAAGTTTTACTTAGAATGGCTCGAGAGTTTAAGATGCTGGATAATAAAAAATACCTAAATCTGGAAGAAAAGATTCAGGAAATCGGCCGAATGCTCGGAGGCTGGATTAGATCCCTAAACTAAAAGCGTCCTCCAATTGGACGCTTTTTTGTAAATTCTGATTTTAGAGACTACGGCACGAGGCGGAACCCCACTTGTCATTCGAGTTGTCAGCGTTGTTTCAGTTGAGCTTCGGCTTGTCGTCGTTGAGGTAGACATTCGGCACCTTATCCGAATGCTTGTAGCGGGAACCGTAATTTTACTGATTCTCGTCTATTACCACTGGAAGCAGAGGGTTACTGTCGCCTAAGGTGACCTATATACTCAAGCTTCCTGTATTTAATCTGGCGGTAGCCAAAAAAGACACCCGCCCTAAGAACCAGTAAGTAGTATCTAAAATCTCTCTTGCGCGCTCATAGCAACCGTAATTACTATGATTCTGGCAATTTTAGAGACTTAGGATTTCGGCGACCTCGATCCTTGAACCAAGGTGCAGTAGCCTACTTTCGTGTTGAGTTTAGCAATTAACCTATTGATTAACAACCTTATTCTCAATCAACTTCTTCTTTCTTAAATATCTCGTTCTATTCGTTCGGCTTCCAGACTTTCGACGACAAGCTCTACTTCGACAATACGGTTTACTTGGCTGGTGCCTACGCCTACTATTCTGGCAGTTTGCTGTTTCTATAGTAGTGTGGTCATTGGTCTTTTGCTCTTTGACTTTTGAATGAATTTTTAAAATACGAGGTACGACAAGTGTTGTACCTCGTTTTTATTTTTAAAATTTGATATATTAAGATATAATTAGTGTGTTCAATTAAAAATCAAAATAATCTTTTGACAAAAACCATTAAAAACAGTAAGATTAAATAAATGAAACGTAAAACTTATTTAAAATATAAGATTTGTGTATCTGGCGCAGCTGAAACAGGGCACTGTGCTGAAGGAGCTTTGGAATCGTCTAAAGAAATTGGTCGGCAGATTATTAAACAAGGAGGAGTTTTAGTAACTGGAGCTACTTCTGGTATGCCTTATTGGGCAGCAATTGGCGCTAAAGAAGAAAATGGTATTGTTATTGGACTTTCGCCAGCTGTTTCAGAAAAAGCCCATATTAAAAAATATCGTTTGCCAATTGATTTTCATGATTTAATTATCTATACCGGATTCAATTATGCTGGTAGAAATTTGCTTTTAACTCGTTCTTCAGACGCTGTAATTATTGTTTGTGGACGGATAGGAACCTTGAATGAATTCACTATTGCTTTTGAAGACCATAAGCCCATAGGTGTTTTAATCGGCAGCGGAGGAACAGCTGATGAAGTTAAAAAAATTGTAGAAAATTCTCATCGCGGTCCTGGCAAGATTGTTTATGAGTCAAATCCTAAAAAATTAGTTGAAAAATTAATTAAATTAGTTAATAAAGAAAAAGAAATAAAAATTCAAACTTGAAAAGGAGGTGGATCATGTGGCTATTGAAATTAAAAAAAGAGACAATGAAACTACTCGTAGTTTATTAAGGCGTTTTTCTAGAAGGATTCAGCAAAGCGGTATTTTAATTCGTGCTCGCAAAGCTAGATTTTTAGAAAAAGGGAAAACTAAACCAGAAAGGAGAGCCAGTGCTTTAAGGCGTATTAAAATTGGAGGCGAAAAAGAGAAATTAAGAAAAATGGGTCTTTTAAAAGAAGAACCAAAATGGAAAAGAAGATAATGTAAGATGATGCTAAAAGAAAAAATACAATTAAATATTAAAAAAGCCATGACAGAAAAAGATGCTTTGACGGTTTCTGTTTTACGTATGATTATGGCAGCTGTTTTTAACAAAGAAAAAGAGAAAAGGAATAAAATAAGCAAAACTGAGGAAGAATTGGAAAAATTAGATAAATTGAGTCAATTAACTGACGAAGAAGTTATTGAAGTAATTTCCAGTGAAGCAAAAAAGCGTAAAGATTCTATTGAACAATATGAAAAAGGCAACCGAAAAGATTTAGCTGACCAAGAGAAAAAAGAATTAGAAATTTTAGTTGATTATTTACCTGAACAAATAGATGAGGAAGAAATAAGAAGATTAGTCAAAGAAAAAATTGAAGAATTAGGAGCCAGTAGTCTTCAGGAAACAGGTAGGGTTATGGGAGCCGTAATGCCTCAGTTTAAAGGCAAAGCAGACGGGAACATAGTGAGTAAAATTGTTCAAGAAGAACTGAAGAAATAATAATGTTAGAGATTCATAATTTTACTCAAAATAAAATAGATGAAAAGCTTTTTCAAAAAGTAGCAAAAATTGTTTTAAGGACAGTAGGTATAAAAGAACAGACAGAAATTAGTTTAGCTATTGTTGGTGATGGCAGAATGAGAAAATTGAATAAAATGTATCGTGGCAGAAACAGAGTGACTGATGTTTTGGCATTCGGTGGAAAATCAGTTCTGCCGTATTTGGCTAAGGCATTCCCTCGGCTGAGAAAGGGAAAAGATATAGAGTTTATTGAACCACCTGATGGAATAAAAAGATTGGGAGAAATAATTATTTGTTATCCCAGAGCCAAAAAGCAAGGCAAGCGATTAGGCCATTCTTTAGAAAAAGAGCTGACTATTTTGTTGATCCATGGTATCCTTCATCTATCGGGATATGAACACGAAAAAGGTGGACAGGAAGAAGAAGAGATGAAAGAAATGGAAGATAAAATATTAAAAAAAACAAATCATGTCTAAAGAAAATATTATTGTTGGTTTAGATGTCGGTACTTGTTATATCCGAACGGTGGTTGCTAAGATAAATGCTGATCATACAAAGCCTCAAATTATCGGCATTAGCAAAGTGCCTTCTTTTGGACTTCGCAGGGGAGCTGTTGTTGATATTGAAGAAACAGTTAAAAATATCAGTCAATCTATTCAGGAAGCTGAAAGAAGTAGTGGCTTGCCTATTGAACGTGTTTTAGTTAGTTTAAGCGGTAATCACATTATTCCTAAAATTAGCAAAGGCGTAGTAGCTGTTTCCAGAGCAGATGGTGAAGTTTCAAAAGAGGATGTCGAAAGAGCAATCAAAGCTGCCTCAGCTATCTCTGTGCCTCAAAATAGAGAAATTCTGCACACTATTCCTAGAAATTTTTCTATTGACAATCAAGAAGGGATTAAAGAGCCAGTTGGCATGAATGGAGTTCGTCTGGAAGTAGATGCTTTAATTATTGAAGGAGCTGTCCCTTTTATTAAAAATTTAAGGAAGTGCATTGAAGAAGCCGGTCTGGATATAGAGGAAATGATTTTAGCGCCATTAGCAGCCAGCCGAGCAGCTCTTAGCAAAAGACAAAAGGAATTAGGCGTTTTGTCTTTAGATCTAGGAGGTGGCACAGTTGGATTAACAGTTTTTGAAGAGGGAGAGATCGTCCATAGTCATGTTTTGCCGATTGGTTCTTCGCATATTACTAATGATATTGCTATTGGCATAAGGAGCAATATTGATTTGGCGGAAAAAGTTAAATTAGAATATGGTTCAGCTTTAGCATCTGAAATTAGCAAAAAAGATATTGTTGATTTGTCTAAACTAGAACCGGAGGAAAGAGGTATTATACCTCGGATAGAAATGGTTAGCATGATTGAAGCTCGATTATGTGAAATTTTAGAATTAGTCAATAATGAGTTAAAAAAAGTTGACCGTCAGGGATTATTGCCGGCAGGAGCAGTCCTTTTGGGAGGAGGAGCTAAAATCCCTGGATTAGTTGATTTGGCTAAGAGAGAATTGAAATTGCCAGTACAAATAGGATTTCCTTTGGAAACAGAAGGCGCTATAGATGAAATTGACGATCCATCATTTGCTACGGCTATTGGATTAATACTTTGGAATATGGATAAACGCGCCAGATCTAGTAGGAGAGGAATTCCTCTTCCTGGAATTCCAATTGGTTCAACAATCAGGACAATTAAAGGATGGTTTCAGAATTTTTTGCCCTAAGAAGAAAAACACTTGCATTATTTTATAAGTTATGTTAGTTATTAATAAAGATGTTAATGTTATTTTAAGTACAGTTTCTAAAACTTTGCTTATGATAATAAAGCAGTCATTTTAATAATATGGCTCAGATAAAACCGGAGGTGGAAACTTTTGCAAAAATTAAAGTAATTGGCGTAGGAGGAGCCGGAGGAAATGCCATCTCTAGAATGGTGGCTTCTAAAATTCATGGAGTAGATTTTGTCGCTATTAATACTGATGCGCAAGATTTGCATCATGTTGCTGCGACAGAAAAAGTTCATATTGGTAAAAATTTATCCAAGGGTCTTGGATCTGGGATGAATCCAGAAATAGGACGCCAAGCAGCTGAAGAAAATCGTGATGAAATCCATGAAGTAGTTAAAGGATCAGATATGGTTTTTGTTACTTATGGACTGGGCGGGGGAACTGGAACGGGTGCTGGTCCAATTATTGCTGAAGCAGCAAAAGATTCAGGAGCTTTGACAGTCGCAGTTGTAACCAAGCCATTTTCTTTTGAAGGCCAACAAAGGGCTCGTATCGCTGAAGAAGGTTTAATGCATATTAAAGATAGAGTTGATACTTTAATTACAATTCCTAATGATAAACTTCTTTCAGTTATTGATAATAAGACGTCTTTATTAAATGCTTTTTCAGTTGTTGATGATGTTCTCCGTCAAGCAGTTCAAGGCATTTCTGATTTAGTTGTAACTCCTGGAATTGTTAACGTTGATTTTGCTGATGTTAAAGCAATTATGCAGGATGCTGGATCAGCTTTAATGGGTATTGGATGGTCTAGTGGTGATGAAAGGGCTGTTGAAGCAGCTAAAGCGGCAATTAACTCTCCTCTCTTGGAAATTTCAATTGATGGCGCTAAGGGAGTTCTATTTAATGTTAGCGGTGGCTCTGATTTAGCCATGACTGAAATTAATGAAGCGGCTAAAATTATAACTGAATCAATTGATCCGGAAGCTAAAGTGATTTTCGGCGCTGTTATGGATGATAAGTTAAAGAAAGGCGAAATTAAAATCACTGTTGTGGCAACTGGTTTTGACGAAGGATTATTAAAGAAATCAGGAGAAACAAGGATTCAAGACATTTCGCCAATTAATCAAGAAGAAAAAAATAAAAGAGTTCCTAGCCCTAGGCCAGTTTCTATTGAAGAACCGGAAGATGAGTGGGATATCCCCGCTTTTATTCGCAGAAAAATGAAGTAAATTTATTTACTCTTTGTTTATAAAAGGCAGTCATTTGACTGCCTTTTATTTATGGAGTAAAATAGAAATACATTTTGAATTCTAAATAAAGAAAGGATTTTTTTTATGTCTAATACAAAAATGAAGTTTAATAAAATTAAAAAAAGAGATGGTCGTATTGTTAGTTTCGAACAAAACAGAATAACCAAAGCTATCTTAGCCGCTGGTCAAGCTACTGGAGAATTTAATTCGAAAGTTGCTAAAAATATATCTGATCAAGTGGTTAATGGATTAAATAAAGTTTTTAAAAATAAGAAAAATATCCCAGATGTAGAAAATATTCAAGATATTGTAGAAATTGCTTTAATGAAAGAAAACTATATTGATTCAGCAAAATCATATATTATTTACCGCAAAGAGCATCAAAGGATTAGGGAAGAGAGAGAAAGAATTCTAAATGGCAGGAGTACGCAACTTCATTTAAGTTTAAATTCTTTAAAAATTTTAGCTGGCAGGTATTTAGGAAAAGACCCCAAAACAAGAAAAGTTATTGAGAATCCAGAAGAAATGTTCAAAAGAATTGCTAAAGCAATAGCTGAAGTAGAAAAGAAATACGGAAAATCTGCTAAAGAGATAAAAAAATGGCAAGATGAATTTTATCAATTAATGTCTAATCTTGAATTTTTGCCGGCTGGACGAACCTTAACTAATACTGGCACATCTATGCCAGTGATCTCTAATTGTGTAGTTCTGCATATTGGAGACAGCATGAATGATATTTTTAATACGCTTCGAGATGCTACGCTATTGCAGCAAAGCGGTTCTGGAATAGGATTCCCTTTCCATCTTCTTAGGCCAGCTGGTTCATTAACAAAGAGAACTCAAGGCGTTGCCTCTGGTCCGATTTCTTTTTTGAATGTATATGATAAAGCTTTTGGCGTTATTAAACAGCAAGGCAGACACGGAGCAAACATGGCAATAATGAGAATAGACCACCCAGATATTTTGGATTTTATTCATGCTAAAGACAGAGAAGGCGAACTCTCTAATTTTAATATCTCCATTTCTTTAACGGATGATTTTATGAGAAAAGTAAAGAATAATTCTGAAGAACCGTGGATGTGTCAATTTAACGGTAAAAAAATGCTGCCAAGAAGGATAATTAGAGATAGATATGAAAAAATTTCTCAAATTCAAGATATTAAAATTACTCCTGGAGAAGTTATGGCTGAAATTGCCAATAATGCTTGGATTAACGGAGAGCCTGGAATAATATTCATTGATAAGGTTAATAAAACTAATCCTTTGCCCGGACTAGGAAAAATTGAGGCGTCTAATCCATGTGGAGAGCAATTTTTACATGACGGAGATGTCTGCAATTTAGGTTCTGTTAATCTAGACAAATTTGTTGAAAATAAAAAAATTAAATGGGGAAGATTAAAAGAAGCGGTTGAATTGGCTACCCGAATGCTAGATAATGTTATAGATCTTACAGAATTCTCCATAGACAGAACAAATAGCATGTTCAAGAAAAATCGTAGAATTGGCATAGGAATAATGGGTTTTGCTGATTTCCTTTTCCAATTAGAAATTCCTTATAATTCAGAACAAGGCTTTGAAACAGCAGAGAAAATAATGAAATTTATAAATCAAACTGCTCATGCAACTTCTCAAAAATTAGCCAATGAAAAGAAAGTATTCCCTAACTACGAATTGAGTATTTGGAAAAAGAAGAAAATTAAGATGCGTAATGCCGCTCTTACTTGTATTGCTCCTACGGGGACTATCTCTATGATTCCAGAAGTTTCTTCTGGCGTAGAGCCTTATTTTGCTTTAGCTTATACCAAACAACAAATAATGGGAGAAGAGGAATTTTATTATGTCAATCATTATTTAGAAAAAAAACTTAGAGAAAAAGGACTATACTCTCCTAAAATAATTGATAGGATTTATAAAGAAGGAACTGTTCAGAATATAAAAGAGATTCCTAAAAATATTAGAAAAGTTTTTGTCGGTTCAATGGATATTGATCCAAAGGATCATATAAAGATGGAAGTTGCTTTTCAAAAGCATTTAGATAATAGCATCTCTAAAACTATTAATCTTCCTAATGAAACTACCAGGTTTGACGTTGAAAAAGTAATACAATTGGCATGGCAGTCAGGATGCAAAGCATTTACTGTTTATCGCAGTGGGTCAAGGGAAAAAGAAGTATTAACTACTAAGGGGAAAGAAGGATTAGACTCAGATTGTCCCAACTGTGACTCTAAAAAGGAAGAAATTGCTCCTCCTACTTCTATTTTAGGAGATTCTACTAAATAATATGATTCAGGTTTATATTGGCGATGGCAAGGGCAAAACAACTGCTGCTTTGGGATTGGGTTTGCGAGCGAATGGCGCTGGGAAAAAAGTTTTACTTGTACAATTTTTAAAAGATGGTCAGAGTTCAGAAATAAAGACAATTAGAAAATTAAAAAATTTCGATGTAAAAATTTTTGGTAAAAAAGGATTTTTAGATAAAAATAAGTTGGATAAAAAAGATTTTGACCTTGCTAATCAAGGTTTTAATTTTGTTCAAAAAGCTATTCAAAATAAATTATATAATTTAATTATTTTAGATGAGATTAATGTAGTAAATAGTTTCGGATTAATAAAAACAAAAGATATTTTGGATTTAATAAAAAAAACTCCATCAGCGATAGAACTTGTTTTAACTGGCCGCAATGCTTCAAAAAAAATTATCCAATCTGCTGATTTGGTTACCGAGATGAAACAAATTAAACATTATTTTGAAAAAGGAGTTAAAGCAAGAAAATGGATTGAATATTGATATGACTAAATCCAAAATCTTTCTTTGTCTCTGCCTTTTGTTTATTGGCGGAGTTTTTATTTATTCTTTTATTAAAGTCCCACAGAATGATAAATTCAGCCAATATTATGATCAAGAAATTAGTTTTCAAGGAGTTATTATTGAAGAACCAGAACAAAGAATTAATCAACAGAAATTTCAAGTCAATACCGAAAAAATTCCAGGCAAGATTTTAATTACCAAAGGATTATATCCCGAATATCATTATGGAGATCAGCTGGAAATCATTGGCCAATTAAAAGAACCAGCTCAATTTGAGGATTTTGATTACCGTGCTTATTTAGCCAAAGATAAAGTTTATTCAGTAATCTATTCTCCATATATTAAATTATTAGGAAGTAATAAAGCTAATTGGTTCTACCAGAGGATTTTCAATTTCAAAGATAGATTAAGAAAAGTTATCGAACAAACACTTTTGCCTCCGCAAAGCAGTATTCTAAAGGCAATTTTTTTAGGTGATCGCTATGGTCTTTCAGAAGAATTGAAAGAGAAATTAAATATTAGCGGTACTCGCCATATTGTAGCAATCTCCGGAATGCATATGATTATTATGACTCAGATTTTGCTTTTTTTAGCTTTAGGCATTGGGCTTTGGCGGGGACAAGCCTTTTATTTCGTTGTCCTTCTGATGGTTGCCTATATTATAATGATTGGCGCTCCGGCTTCAGCAGTAAGAGCAGGCATAATGGCTAGTTTGCTTTTATTAGCTCAAAAAATAGGCCGGTTGCGTAGCGCAGACAGAGCAATAGTTTTTGCAGCCGTAATAATGCTAGTATTTAATCCATTATTATTAAAGTCCGATGTTGGGTTTCAGCTTTCATTTATGGCCTGCTTAAGCATTGTCTATCTTAAGCCCATTTTAGATAATAAAACATCCAAATGGCCTAATCCGTGGCGTTTAAAAGATATTTTGACCATGACTTTGGCAGCTCAATTAGGTACATTGCCAATTTTAATTTTTCATTTTGGACGGCTTTCTTTAATTTCTCCTTTAGCTAATCTGCTAATAGTTCCGCTGTTGTCTATAATAATGATTTTCGGCATTATTTTGAGTTTTATTGGACTTATATCAATAGGATTGGCTAAAATTATTGCCTTGCCAGTTTGGCTATTATTAACTTATTTAATTAAAGTAATTGACTATTTATCGTCTTTTCCTTTTGCTGCTTATGAATTTGAAAATATTTCCTGGATAATTTTGTTAGGCTATTATTTTGTCTTAATATTTTTTATCTGGAATCAGAATAAAAAAAATGTTTTTTAAAAAGCGCAGAATTAATTATTTAATATTAAGTATCCTTTTAATAGGAACTATTTGGATTTGGTCATCTATTTTTAAGCAATCTCCTGACAATATTTTAGAAGTTCATTTTTTTAACATAGGGCAAGGAGATTCTATCTTTATTGAAACACCGCAAGGCAAACAGATTTTGATTGACGGCGGACCTGATAAAAAAGTTTTGGAAAAACTAGGCAAAACAATGCCTTTTTATGACAGAACTATTGATTTAGTCGTTTTAACTCATCCTGATGCTGACCATATTACTGGCTTGGTTGAGGTTCTTAAGCATTATCAGGTCGGACACATTTTATCCAGTGGCCTTGAAAAAGATACAGCTGTTTATAAAAGATGGCATGATTTAATTGAAGAAAAAAATATTTCCTTAACCCTTGCTCAAATCGGGCAAAAAATAATTTTAGAAAAGGAAATAATTATGAATATTCTTTGGCCAGAACAAACCTTAGTTGAGTCATTTGCTAAAAAAGCAAATAATGTTTCAGTAGTTGGCAAATTAATTTACGGACAAATAGAATTTCTTTTAACTGGCGATATTGAAAAAGAGGTTGAACAATATTTGATTAATAATCCATTGGCTTGCGGATTAGCATCAGATATTTTGAAAGTACCGCACCATGGCAGCAAGACATCCACTAGTTACAATTTTTTTAAAGCAGTTAATCCACAAATAGCGATTATTTCAGTTGGACTTGATAATAGATACAATCATCCACATAAAGATATTTTAGAAAGATTAAAAGATATTTTAGTTTATAGAACAGATAAAAATGGTGATATAGAAGTTTTAACTAATGGGGATTTACTACAGATAAAGATTGAGAAATAATTTGCAAAAGGGCGTTTTTTCTGATAGAATAGGCACAATATGAATAAAAATCAAAAACAAAAAGAGAAAAGCTTAGTTATTATTAAGCCAGATGGAGTTCAAAGATCTTTGATTGGAGAAATAATAAAACGTTATGAACGAACAGGCCTAAAATTAACAGCTTTAAAATTCTTTATTCCTAATAAAGAACAGGTTAAAAAACATTATTTAATTCTTAATACTTGGCTGGAAGATGTCGGCTCAAAGTCAATAAATGCTTATGTTAAAAAGGGATTAAAACCGCCTTATAAAGATCCTAAAAAAGTTGGTATAGCTGTATTGAAAAGATTAGAATCGTTTATGACAGTTGGACCAGTAGTTGTTATGATCTGGCAAGGGAATGAAGCAATTGGCATAATTAGAAAAATTACAGGGGATACAGAACCCTTATCTTCAGATGTTGGAACAATAAGAGGCGATTTTACAATAGATTCATATTCTTTGGCTGATCCTGATGATCGCGCTATTAGAAATTTGGTTCATGCTTCAGCTAGTCCTGAAGAAGCAGAAAAAGAAATTAAAATTTGGTTCAAAGAAAGTGAGATTGTAAAATATCGTTTAATTCCCGAAGTAATACTTTACGATGTTAATTTAGACGGAATAAAGGAATAATTGACAAATATTTTATAAAATGATATATTAATAGTAACTTTGTTCTAGCGAAGCTGTTTAGTTTATTGTTTATTAGTTCTTATTACCCCATCAATTATTTATAAGGAGGTATTATGTTAAGATTCGATAAAGTCAGTAGCAACGAAGGAATAAATCCAGCAAAGGAATACACAGTACCTGAAAATGCCACTCATTTTGGTCTGAGAAACGGAAAAATCGCATTTTTTTTATCTCCCAACGGAGAAGATTTGTATAAAAGTAGTAGACATTGGTTTTTCATTCGGATTCCAGATGGTGCAAAAGCGTTAATGTTTCCAGACCTTGTACGATCGAGTAGGGGCTGGGACTATGGAATTGCCTCAGCATGTAATTATAAAAGAATTGATGGATAAACGCATAAACGCCTTGCTAAGCAAAACAAAAAACGCTTGGCAAGGCGTTTTATTTTAAACCACATCCCGTATTATTTTTTAGTTTTGCTCATTGTTTTAATACATTTAGCGCAGGCCTTAACTCTTTTACCATTAGCAATGCGAACCCATTGCAGATTAGGGTATTTTCTTTTCTTGCTTGTTGGGTTATAATTACCACGAAGCTTCTTTCGTGTAACAGCAACCATTGATTTTTTACCGCATATAGCGCATCTTCTACTCATAATAGCTTATACTTTATCATATAGATTATAATTTTTCAAGTTATATGGATACATTTATTATATTAATTTTTCAATTAGCCGTTCTTTTGATGTCAGTAGTTATACATGAATTTTCCCATGGCTGGATGGCTTTTTATTTGGGCGATTCAACGGCTAAAAATCAAGGGCGATTAACGCTGAATCCGATTAAACATTTGGATTTCTGGGGTTCATTTATTGTCCCATTAACAATATTTGTTTTTTCTGGAGGCCAAGCTATTTTTGGTTGGGCAAAACCAGTGCCTTTTAATCCATATAATTTGCGTGACCAGAAATATGGGATAGCAAAAGTAGCAGCAGCTGGTCCATCAGCAAATCTTTTAATGGCTTTGATTTTTGGTTTAATTTTGCGTTTTTTGCCAGTTCAATTTTTATCTTCTGGATTAGTCCAGATTCTTGGCTTGATTGTTTTTCTTAATCTTCTTTTGGCTATTTTTAATTTAATTCCTTTGCCGCCATTAGATGGCTCTAAAATACTTTTTACTTTTTTGCCTCGTTCTTTAGAAAATTTAAGATTATTTTTAGAACAGTATGGAACTTTTATTTTGCTCTTTTTTATATTCTTTGCTTTTCAATGGATTCTGCCATTAGTTTTTCTGATTTATCAATTTATTGTCGGTTAAAATTTGAATACATTTACTAAAAATACAAAAACCCTCTAAAAATTAGAGGGTTTTTGTTCTCAGGCAGGGAATACATGCCCTTTGCCTTATTTTCTTTCTTCTAATTTTACTGTAGTGGCGCCTATTTTATCTCCTCTTAAAATTTTTATTTTAATTATATCTCCTGGTTTGCATTTATGAATCAATTCCTGAAGAGGATTTTTGTCAGTAATTTTTATTCCATTAAATTCTAAAATAATATCATTTTCCATTAGTCCTGCTTTTGCAGCTGGGCTGTTAGGCACAACTGCCAGATCTCCTGCTTCTGGTTCGCGGATAATTAAAGCTCCGTGATCAATTGGTAAACGAATATTAAATCTTTGAGAGAATTCTTCTTTAGTAGCTTTATTAATAATAAGATATCTGACTCCTAAAAATGGCTGAATAATCCGTCCATATTTTTTAAGGTCTTCAATGTCCTTTTTGGCATTGTGTATTGGGATAGTAAAACCAATATTTTGGGCGCCCATAACAATAGCAACATTGATGCCAATAACTTTTCCTTCCATATTGACTAATGGTCCGCCCGAATTACCTGGATTAATAGCTGCATCAGTTTGAATTAACCCTCTTAATTCAGCTCTTTGTCCTGAAACACCGTCACGAGCAGTAATAAAACGGCTTAGACCTGAAACAACTCCAGTAGAAACAGTATTAGGGAAAACGCCCAAAGGATTGCCAATAGCAATGACGCTTTCTCCTAATTCAACTTTGTCAGAAATTCCTAATTCTAGAAATGAGAACTTTTTCTTTTTTGCGTTTTTTACTTTAATAATGGCAACATCATTAACTGTGTCGCGGGCTAGAATTTCTGCTTGATATTCTTTTTCATCAAACGTGACAATTGTATAATCTACATTAGGCGAGACGATTACATGTCGATTAGTTAAAATAATTCCTTCTGGAGAAACAAAAAAACCGCTGCCACCGCCAATCTTAACCTTTTGTTTTCCTTCCTGACGATACTGGGTAATCGGTGGTCCATAAGGACCAAGGAATTCATCAAATGGTTGAATATGATATTTTCTTATTTTAGGTAAGTCCTTACTGATAATAATACTTACTACAGCAGGGCTCACTTTTTTGACGATTTGGACAACGGGTGATTTTTGCATAATTTTGTTTTTAATTTATAGATGTTTTTAGTATATTCCATTGACTTGGTTTAGTCAATATTATAATATTAATAGGTGGGGAAAACTGCCCTCGTAGCTTAACGGACAAAGCAGGGGCGTCCTAAGCCCTTGATGTGGGTTCAATTCCTGCCGAGGGTACATGATTAATCAACAGTTTGATTGAACCTTTGTTGTACATTGATAAGTTCCATGGTACAATATTATTAATGGACAGAATAAAGCTTAGAAAAAAAGCCATAGAATTAAGAAAAAAAGGTAGAACATATTCAAAGATTCAAAAAATTCTGAAAACAGAAATTCCTAAGAGTACTCTTTCTTATTGGTGCAGTAATATTGAATTACCTAAGGAATATAGAGATAGGATTCAAGAATTAATTTTAAAAAATGCGCATAAAGGCCGGGCAGTTGCATTAGTTGTTAATCGAATTAAGAGAGAAAAGTATTTAAAATCAGTTGAGGATAGAAATAAATACCTTGCGAAGTCATTAAGAAACAAAGATATTGTAAAAATTGCGCTTGCGATGTTGTATCTGGGTGAAGGAGGTAAGGACCAAAGAGGTTCATTGTTGTTTGGTAATTCTGATCCATTTATTATAAGCTTGTTTTTATATTCGTTAAGATACTGTTATAGTATTGATGAAAGTAAATTTCGCTGTACACTTATGTGTAGAGCGGATCAGAATACAAAAAAATTAGAGAAGTTTTGGTCTAAAGTTACAAATATCCCTCCTTCTCAATTTTATAGGGTTCGACAAGACGCTAGGACAATAGGAAAGCCAACCAAGAAG
>CAZYQY010000001.1:11710-67180 GCA_964649795.1 uncultured Candidatus Saccharibacteria bacterium | reverse complement strand
GAATAACAGAGCTTAAGAAAAAACCTAAGAATGGATTCCTTGTTTGCTTAGACGCAATTGAATTAAGATGCAATAACCTTAAGAGATATATCTTTACAGGCATTGATTCTTTTCCCAAGGTTGCTTTTGCCAGAAGGTATAGACATGTTAATTCATACAACGCAGTTGACTTTCTTAATAGATTAATGTATTTAACTAATGGAAAGATAGAAAATATCCAAACAGATAATGGAAGTGAATTTGAGAAATACTTCAGACATTCTTGCGAAAAGTTTAATCTCGATAGATACCATAGTCGTCCCAGAACACCTAAAGACAATCCAGTCAATGAAAGATTTAATAGAACCATACAAGAAGAATTTGTTAATCTTGGCAATTATACTCCTGATGTTATACAATTTAATAGCAATCTGACTGAATGGCTGATTGAATACAACTTTTACAGACCGCATAATTCATTGGATAATGAAACACCAATAAATATCAATAATTCTATCAAAGTGTTACCTATGTACCCGTCATGTACAAAAACTTGACAAAATTAGATGCTTCTGATAATATTATAATTAAGGTGCAATATAAACAACTTCCGTGTATTAAAATAGTTCTTTTAAAAGGAGGTGAATAAAATGGGGAACAGTTCTCTAGACAGAAATTTCCGTAAATCAAGCTTTAGCTACCCCGCCATGGGTTGCGTCATGACTGCCAAGAAAAATGGCGTGATAGTCGTTAGAGATTCAAAAGATCCGAAAAAAACCACGTTGACCTTTACCGAAAACGAATGGAATGCTTTCATCAAGGGGGTAAAATCTGGCGAATTCGATCTGTAACTAGATAGGCGGAAAACTTTCCAAAACCGGGGAAACGACAAAATATTATCGTTTCCCTTTTTTTATTTTTTTTTTGCGAATCTGAAAAATTCATGTAGATTTTAAATATATCTTTTATATAAACTTACATTTCACATTAACAAAAACTATCAAAACTGATTTAAAAACCTTAAATCATTGGAATAAAACAATCTAATATCATCAATTTTGTACTTCATCATAGCAATTCTATCTAAACCCATTCCAAAGGCAAAACCTTGATATCTATTTGGATTATAGCCCGCCGCTTTAAAAACATTAGGGTGGACCATACCGCATGGAATTACCTCTATCCAACCACTTTGCCCACAAGTAGAACATCCCTTACCTCCACAGATACTACAACCCATCAATAATTCTAATCCTGGCTCAGTAAATGGGAAATAACTCGGCTGCCATCGCAATTTGACTTGCGGTCCGTAAAATCGTTTCATAAATCCCTCCAAAACGCCCTTTAAATTAGCCATGGAAATATTCTGGCCAATCATCAATCCTTCTATCTGATGAAAGGTTGTCTCATGCGAAGCATCTGTTGCTTCATGGCGAAAACAGCGGCCAGGAACAATAATTCTCAAAGGCGGTTGATTTTTCTCCATATAACGAGCCTGCATTGGCGAAGTGTGAGTACGAAGCAATAAATTAATATTTTTTAACCAGAAAGTATCCCATAAATCTCTGGCTGGATGGTTTTTAGGAATATTTAAAGCGTCGAAATTATAATGTTCGGTTTCCATTTCTGGACCATCAAGCACAGAAAATCCCATTGATTGAAAAATATCTTCTATTTCTTCTTGAACTAAAGTAATTGGATGCAAATGTCCTTGATCAGGCAATTTGCCAGGAACAGTCACATCAATCCAATTTGTCTGCTGATAAGGCAGATTATTAGTAAGTTTTAACTTCTTATTCTCAAATAAAATTTCTATTTCCTGCTTAAGATTATTAGCTAATTTGCCTTTTTGTTTTTGTTCTTTTTCTTTTAAATCTTTTAGAGAACGCAAAATATTGGTCAATTCTCCTTTGCGACCAATACACTTATGATAAATTTCATCAAGCTCTTTCAAGTTTTTAACTTGAGAAATTTCTTTTATATATTTTTGTTTAAGTTGAGAAAACATAATTTAATATCTTCTCTCCAGCCAATATTCAATTAATCCAGCTAAGCCGACTAAAATTATTAGGCACCACCAAGCTAATGCTCTCTGGCTTTGTAAAATTAAAACGGAGATTAAAATAACTGATAAAAGTAATCCTTGGCGAAAAGAAATTTCTAACTCACTAATAATTTTATTCATTGATGGACGCAATCTAAGAATCTTTTTTTGAGAAAACCATCTTATAATTAGGCCCATTAAGGTAAAAAATCCTGCTGAACTAATGAATAAACTTAGATAAAACAAGATAAAAATGAGTAAGGTTGATGAATCCGGATTAAAATAAATTAGAATAGCTATAAAGCAGGCACTGGCTAAAAAAGTAGTCAAAACCAACCCCGCTAGATATATCGAGAGATTCATATTCTTATTTTACCTTATTTTAAGAGACAAAGCAACAATCTTATGTGGGAAAATAACCCTTGCCATTAACAAAATTATCCTCTATAATGGCAATGCGGGGTGGAGCAGTGGCAGCTCGCGAGGCCCATAAGTAAAATTGTGGCCCAGGATGGCAACATTCTGTGGAAAAATTCTCTAAATTGCTGGGAAGCCGTCAGATTTATTTCTCGGTAATCAGCAGCCAAGGTCGTCTTAGACGACAAGGTTCAGAGACTATAATGGGAACTTCCCACTATTAGCAATGGGAAGATGGGATAGTCCATTCCATTTAGAAATAAATGGTTAATATGCAAGAACCTCGAGGTCGCCGGTTCGAGTCCGGCCCCCGCAACAAGAATATGATTTTGTCCCGTAATACTACGGGACGCTAAAACTATTTACTAAATCAAAGATTTAGAATAGTTTTGCGGCGGCGTAGCTCAGTGGTTAGAGCGATCGGATCATAACCGATGGGTCGGGGGTTCAAATCCCTCCGCCGCTACTAAAAAGGGGGTGTAGCTCAATTGGTCAGAGCATCTGCCTGTCACGCAGAAGGTTGCCGGTTCGAGTCCGGTCGCTCCCGCACGATTTTTATCCAAATCTCTGATTTGGAAATAAAAATCAGTGTCCGCCTCTGGCGGGTTTTTGTATTTGTACAGATTTGTAGATATTTTGATAGATTTGAAAAAGAAAAAGCCCCTAGTATATCTTATAACTAGTGGGCTTTTGTTTTGTCACAGAAGAACAAATCAGAATAATTACCAATATGGGTTTTTCTGTCCGACTTCGCCGTATATTTCGTCGAGATCAAGCATGGCATTGTACATCGCATCACTGGGCCCCAGCTCCGGAACTCTCATGCTGTCTTTTGTGAAGGGCCGACGCTCGCCTTCTTGTCGATCAATCATGGTAAGCGCGAATTGGACGATGTCGTTTATAACATTGTTTCTCATGTCGACAACTTGCCATTGCTCGTTTCGAAATACCCAAATCTTTCCGTCCGGCAATTCGTTCATAAGGTCTTTCACTTCTTCTTGAGCAGCCTGATGAAAAGGATTGCGGTTGTTCAAAGTATGAATGGCAAATTGCTGGGCAATTTGACGAGAACAATAAATCGTCTCTTTGGCATTTCGTTCTTTACACACGGCATGATTCGGACAAAGAACTCGCCCTCTCGCCTTCGCATCTGATATAGTCTGAACTGATTTGTCTGTAAAATCAGTATCGCAAGGACTTGCTTCTTTAATCAAGCGTTCCTCTCTCATTGCTTTTCCCTCCTTCTTTTAAAATAACTATTTCTCGAATACTAACTAAAATAATTTAAAAAGTCAAGCTTATGACTTCGAAAAATCTAATAAATTTTTCCAACTAATTCCCTAAAAGTTTTCTTGGTGTCCCGAGTAATCCGTGAATAAAAAACAACCCATATAAATGGGCTGTTTTTTTTGTTTCAAAAAATCTTAAAGCGTTTCTAAATCTTCTAAAGCGCGCTGGTAAATTTCTATAGTTCTTTTTGCTTGAGTTTGTGTTAATTGGAAATCCGGCTCATGAGCAATTCTGTTCCGTACTTTATGCGCTTGCCAAAGATCATCAATATTGGCTAATTTATCAAATTTAATCTGTTTTAACCTCTCCCCCATATCTTCGCCTTGATATCCTAATCTCTTTAAGAAATCATCTAAAATTTTATCTGCTTCAATAACAGCTAATTTATAATCGCTTTCATTAATACCTTCTAATTTATCCAAAATTGTCTGCCATTTTTTGTTTGTTGCTTCTTTAGGCGGAATATCAGGACCAATGTTTTTTTTGACTATTTCTAAAGATCTCTGGATATTTTCTCTGATTTTGAAAATAATAAGAATTATAGCTACCAATAGTAAAAAAGAAAAAATTACTGAAATAATCTTCAAAATTGAAATACTATTTTGCCAATCAGCAGAATTAAAATAAGTAATTAGAAAATCTTGAATTTTATAAAAAGCTGTTCTCATAAATTTGAGCTATTTGAAGAATTTTTTCATCATCAAATTGCTTGCCAATAATTTGCAATCCTACTGGCAAACCGTCAATTTTTCCACAAGGAACAGAAACAGCTGGTATGCCAGCTAAATTAGCTGAAACCGTATAAATATCTGAAAGATACATAGAAACTGGATCATCTATTTTCTCTCCCAACTTAAAAGCTGGTGTTGGCGCAGTTGGCGTCATTAAAACATCTACTTTTCCAAATGCTTTATCAAAATCATCTTTAATTAAAGTCCTTACTTTTTGAGCTTTAAGATAATAAGCATCATAATATCCAGCTGATAATACATAAGTTCCTATCATAATTCTTCTTTTAACCTCATCGCCAAAACCCTGTTCGCGAGTTTTAAAATAGCTATCCAAAAGATTTTCTCCTTTTATTGAAAATCCATATTTAATGCTGTCATATCGGGATAAATTAGCAGAAGCTTCAGCCGGCATGATAATATAATAAACAGATAAAGCGTATTCTGTATGAGGCAAACTAATTTCTATAATTTCAGCTCCTTTCCCCTTGTATTGGTCAACAGCTTTTTTGACTATTTTTTCCACTTCTGGATCAATCCCTTTAATAAAATATTCCTTAGGAATGCCTATTTTTAAATTTTTAACTTCTAATTTTTCTTCTCTGTTTTCTTCTTCAAAATCTATGCTGGTTGAATCCATTTCGTCTTTTCCTTTAATAGTTTCAAAAACTATTTGAGCGTCTTCAGCTGTTTTGGTTATAGGGCCAATTTGATCTAATGAAGAAGCAAAAGCAATTAAACCATAACGGGAAACCCGTCCATAAGTTGGTTTTAAACCGATAACTCCGCAAAAAGAAGACGGCTGGCGAACTGAACCTCCAGTATCAGAGCCCAAAGCATAAATACATTGGTTAGAGGCCAAAGCAGCTGCTGAACCGCTTGAGCTTCCACCAGGCACCCTTTCTAAGTCAAATGGATTCTTAGTTGGTCCAAAACCAGAGTTTTCACCTGAAGCGCCCATGCCAAATTCATCTTGATTGGTCTTGCCAACAATTACTGCTCCTGCTTTTTTAAGCCGTTTAATTACTGTAGCGTCATAGGAAGCAATATAATTCTCTAGAATTTTTGAACCAGCTGTACATTTAACTCCTTCAACTGAAATAATATCTTTAACAGCCACAGGAATTCCTGATAGGGTACTGATTTTTTCTTTATTAGCAATTTTTTTATCTATTCTCTTTGCCTGGTTCAAAGCCAATTCTTCACTTACAGTCAAATAAGCATGGATTTCTTTATCCTGTTTTTTTATTCTGTTTAAAACCGCTTCTGTTAATTCAACTGATGAAAATTCTTTTTTAACTAAGCCATGATGAGCTTGTTTAATCGTTAATTTATTCATAACACTGCTTTGACTTTTACGTAGCCGTCTTTAGTTTCAGGAGCCAAATCTAGTAGTTTTTTTGCTTCTTGTTTAGTTCTTTTTTGTGCTTTATCTTCTCGCACTACATTTTCCAAGCCAGTTACTTGAGCAGTTGGCTCGATTTTATCTGTTTTAATCTCATTTAATTTATTAACAAAATCCAAAATAGCTGGAATTTCTTTTTTAAGCTTGTTTTTTTCCTTATCAGATAATCCTAATCTGGCTAATTTAGATATATTATCAATATTAATCATATTAATAGTTTCAATTTTATCTTATTTTTTTTAAGAATTCTTTCTCATTAATGATTTTTATTCCCAGTTTCTTTGCTTTATTGTATTTAGAGCCAGGTTCTTTCCCTGCTATAACAAAATCAGTTTGTTTGGACACAGAACTGGAAATATTGCCGCTTAATTGTCTAATTTTTGTCTTGGCCTGTTCCCTGGTTATGCTGTCCAATTCTCCAGTCAAAACAAATGTTTTCCCTTTTAGTTTTTGTTTAAATGGTTTTACTTTTCTAATCTCTACTCCTAATCTGATAAGACTATTAATAATTTCCTTATTCTTATTATCATTAAACCACTGATGAATACTTTTAGCAACAATTTCTCCTACATCTTCAATTTCAGGAAGTTCTTCATTGTCTGCTTCACGCAGTTTTTTTAAGCTGCCAAAGTGTTTTGCCAAAACAATGGCTGTTTCTTCGCCAATATGACGAATACCTAAAGCAAAGATAAATCTGGAAAATGAAATTTTTTTACTTTTCTTAATTGCTTCAATTAAATTGCTGGCTGATTTTTCAGCAAAACGTTCTAAATTAATCAAATCGCCCTGCTTTAAAGAAAAAAGATCAACAGGGCTGGAAAGCAATCCTTGGTCCATTAACTGACTAATTATTTTAGGACCTAATCCGTCAATCTCAAAACCCTTTTTAGAGGCAAAATGGATAATTTTTTGTCTTTGGATAGAACCGCATTTTTTATTAGTGCAACGATGAGCTGATTCTCCGGCTGGCCTCACAATAGGACTATTGCAAACAGGACATTTTTTAGGCATTAGAAACTTTTTCTCTTTGCCTGTGCGTAATTTCTTGATTACTTTAACTATGTCAGGAATTACATCACCAGCCCTCTGAACAATTACTGTATCGTTTATTCTAACATCCAAGCGTTTTATTTCGTCCTCATTGTGAAGAGTAGCTCGAGTTATTAAAATACCTCCCAAACGAACTGGTCTTAAATGAGCCACTGGCGTTAAAACGCCAGTCCGGCCTATTTGAATTAAAATGTCTTCTACTATTGTAGCAGCTTCTTTAGCAGGAAATTTAAAAGCAATTGCTCCTCGAGGCGCTTTGCCAACAACGCCTAATTTATCAAAAATCTTATTATTATTAACATTATTTACTATTCCATCAATTTGATATGGTAATTTTTTTCTGATTCGCTTAATTTTCTGCCAGAAATCAATAACTTTGTCTAAATTATTGCAATACTCATCTATGCTCGTTTTAAAACCTAAAGATTTTAGGATTTGGTGCTCTTGTTGATGGGTTTCTTGGCCAAAATCAGTTACTATGTTATAAGCTAAAAATTCTAATTCACGGGAAGCAGCTATTTTCGGATTAAGCTGTCTAATGCTGCCAGCAGCTGTATTGCGAGGATTGGCATAAAGAGGCAAATTTTGTTTTTCTCTTCCCTGGTTAATTTTTTCAAATACAGATTTAGTCATATACACTTCCCCACGGATTTCTATCCTTCCTTTTTTTAATAAAGATTTAACTTTTGTAAGCATGTATAATAGCGCTTTTCCATGAATTTCTAATTTTAAAGGTATAGAAGCAATTGTTTTCAAATTCTGAGTAACATTTTCACCAATTTGTCCATTGCCTCGAGTTGCTCCTTGGACAAAAACGCCATTTTCATAAATTAAAGAAATAGCAAAGCCGTCTATTTTTAATTCAGTAAAGTAATCTATTTTATGTTTAGGAACTATTTTTTGAATTCGTTCTTGCCAAGCTTTTAATTCTTCTTTATAAAAAACATCTTCTAATGAAAGCATGCGTTCTTTATGTCTGACTTTTTCAAATTTGTCTAAGGCTTTGCCGCTAACCCTCTGGGTTGGAGAATCTAAAGTAATCAAATCTGGATATTGCTGTTCTAATTTATATAATTCATGTTTTAAAGAATCAAAAACAGCGTCAGATATATCTGGCTTATCCAACACATGATAGCAATAATTATGGCGATTAATAACTTTTCTTAATTTGGCTATTCTATTATTGGCTTCTTGCTTGTCCATAGCTTTATATCCTACTACTGACAAGTAGGAAAATCATTCCAAGCCCATGTAATTACATTAGTATCAACAAGAGTTTTGAATAAAGTATCAATTAAGAGCCAGCTGCAGAAAATAATTACCAAACCAATAACTGTATTCTTAAAAATTGTTTTAGCCAAATCAACTTTTTTCTCGTCACTGCCTGCAATAATAAAAAGTATGCCAGCAACAATAAATAAAAGCACTGCTACGGGCAGAGATAAATTAAAACTAATAAAATTAATTATATTGCTTGCTAATTCCCAGAGATGACAAAGAGTACATGCCTCTGAATTAGTATCGGTGCCACAGGGAACTATTGGTCCTTTGTGTATTCCAGCATAGGCAAAATTAGCTCCTAATAAGATAATAGAAAATATACAAAATAAAAGAATAATTTTCTTATAATAAACCATAATTTAAGTATAAAACAATTCCTCTATTAATCAAAGACCTTATGTGGATAAATAACTGTAATTTGCCAGACAGGTCAAAAGTGATATACTGAAACCATGAAATTTACTCATCTCCATGTTCACTCACACTATTCCCTATTAGATGGTATGGCTAAAATAGACCAGCTTTTGGATGCTTGCCAGGAACTGAAAATGCCTTCTATTGCCTTGACTGACCATGGAAATATGTATGGATTAGTTGAATTTTACCAAAAAGCGAAAAAAAGAGGTATTAGGCCTATTTTGGGATGTGAATCATATGTCGCCTTTGAAAGCCTATATCAAAAAAGACCTAATATTGATAATAAACGATATCATTTAATCCTTTTAGTAAAAAATAAGGAAGGATACCAAAATTTAGTTGAAATGACTACCAAAGCCCATTTAGAAGGCTTTTATTATAAGCCGAGAATTGATAAAGAATTATTAAAAAAACACGCTAATGGCCTAATTGGAACATCTGCTTGTTTGTCTGGTGAGATTCCAAGAGCTGTTATTAATGGGAAAATAGACCAGGCAGAAAAATTAACTTTAGAATACCAGGAAATTTTCGGCAAAGGCAATTTTTATTTAGAAATCCAGCACCATCCTGGTTTGTTAGAACAAAAAAAAGTTAATAACGCTCTGATTAAAATAGCTCATAAAAATAAAGTTCCTTTAATTGCTGCTAATGATGTTCACTATGTTAAACCAGAGGACGCAGAAGCTCAAGATATTCTAATGAGCATCCAAACTGATAAGCGCTTAGGCGATCAAGACCGATTAACAATGAAGTCTGATGACTTTTCGCTTAGGCCAATGGAACAGATGATCAAAGATTTTAAAGATATTCCCGAAGCAATTGAAAATACACAGGAAATTGTTGAAAAATGTAATTTTGAATTTGAATTAGGCAATATTCAATTACCTTATTTTAACCTGCCCAATGGACAAACGCCTGAAGAGTATTTAAAAAAATTATGCGAAAAAGGATTGGAAGAAAAACATTTTGAAGCTTCTCTAAAAGATGTTTTAGAACGAATAGATTACGAATTAGGCGTTATTAAGAAAACTGGGTTTGCTTCTTACTTTCTTATTGTCCAGGATTTTATTAACTGGGCTAAATCTCAAGATATTGTCTGCGGTCCAGGCAGAGGCAGCGCAGCTGGATCAATAGTCTCCTATCTTATTGGCATCACAGCAGTTGATCCGCTTAAGTATAATTTGCTTTTTGAACGCTTTTTGAATCCTTCCAGGATCTCTATGCCTGACATTGATCTGGATTTTGCTGATGCTCGTCGCGATGAAGTAATTGAATATGTAGCAAAAAAATATGGCCGAGAACATGTTGCTCAAATCATCACTTTTGGCACCATGGCAGCTAGAGCTGCTGTTAGAGATGTTGGCAGAGTCCTTGATTATTCCTACAATTTTTGCGACCAAATAGCTAAAATGATTCCTTTTGGTTCAAGCCTTGAAAAAGCTATTTATGAATCACAGGAATTGCATAGCAATTATGAATCAGATGACAACACTAAGCGATTAATTGACATGTCTATGAAATTAGAGGGGATTGCCCGACACGCTTCTACTCATGCTTGCGGAGTTGTTATTACCAAAGAACCGCTGAACAAATTAGTCCCTTGTCAATATTCAAGCCGAAACGATCAATCAGTTGTAACTCAATATGAAATGCATTCAATTGAAGATTTGGGTCTTTTAAAAATGGACTTTCTCGGATTAAAGACCCTAACAGTCATTCAAAATACTCTTGATCAGATAGAAGAAAGCAGTCAACAAAAAATTGATTTGGAGAGTTTCCCATTAGACGACGAAAAAACATTTGAACTATTTAGAAAAGCTAATACTACAGGCATTTTTCAGCTTGAATCATCGGGTATGAAAAGATATTTAAAGCAGCTCAAGCCAAGCCAATTTGCAGATATTATTGCTATGGTTGCTTTATACAGGCCAGGACCAATGGAATTTATCCCAGAATTTATTGCTCGCAAACACGGTCATAAAAAAATTACCTATTCTCATCCTTTGCTTAAACCAATTTTGGAGAATACTTATGGAATTTGCGTATATCAGGAACAGCTGATGAGAATTGCCCAAGATTTAGCAGGTTTTACTCTTTCTGAAGCTGATGTTCTTAGAAAAGCAGTCGGGAAAAAGATTAAAAAGCTTTTAGATGAACAAGAAGAAAAAATGATTGAAGGAATGGTTAAAAATGATATTGAAACCAAAATAGCTAAAAAAATCTGGAAGACTATTGAGCCATTTGCCCAATATGGTTTTAATGCCAGCCATGCAACATGTTATGCTCTGATTGGTTATCAAACTGCTTATCTTAAAGCGCACTTCCCAACTGAATTTATGGCTGCTTTAATGACTTCTGATCAAAATGATATTGAAAGAATCGCTTTTTTGGTTAATGAATGCCAGCAAATGGACATTAAGGTGCTGCCGCCTGATATTAACGAAAGCAATCAAGATTTTAGCCGAGTAGATGAAAAAATAATACGTTTTGGCCTTAATGCGATAAAAAATGTTGGACATAATATAGTAGAAAATATTGTTCAGGAAAGAAAAAATAATGGTGAATTTAAATCAATAACTGATTTTATTGAAAGAGTTAATTCTAGAGATCTAAACAAAAAATCTTTAGAAAGCTTAACCAAATGCGGAGCCCTAGATATTTTTGGCGAAAGAAACCAAATTTTAACAGCCATGGAACAAATACTTAGTTTATCAAGAGAAAGCCAGCGAGCCAAAGATAATGGTCAAACCAGTTTGTTTGCTGGACAGCCAAATATAAAGATATCATCTTTTAAACTGCCAGATGTTGTTCCAGCTGACAAGAAAGAACGGCTTAGTTGGGAAAAGGAACTACTTGGCCTTTACGTTTCTGAACATCCCCTTAAAAACTATGAAAAACGTTTAGCTAAAATAGCTACTTTTTGCAAAAATCTTTCAAAAGATCAAGTAAGTCAAAGAGTTAAAATAGGAGGATTTATTAACAAGATTAAAAAGATCAATACGCGAGCTGGCCAACCAATGCTTTTTGTTGAAATAGAAGATTCTACAGGCCGGATAGAAGTTCTAGTTTTCCCTAATACGCTTGAGCAGACATCTACGGCATGGCAGGAAGAAAAAGTTGTTCTTGTTAGCGGACGATTAAGCGACAGGGACGACAACTTGAAAATAATTTGCGATAGTGTTAAAGTTTTAGAATAAATATGCCTAAAAAAGAAGAATTACAATTAGAAAAAATACGTCATTCTTTGTCACACTTGATGAGCATGGCAATTATTAAAATATATCCTGATGCAGGCCTTGGCGTTGGACCAGCTATAGAGAATGGTTTTTATCAAGATTATGGTTTACAAAAACCTATCTCACCAGAATTACTGCCTAAAATAGAAAAAGAAATCAAAAAAATGATCCAACAGAATATTAAATTTGAACAGCATGAGATGAGTTTTGATAAAGCCTTAAAGTTTTATAAAAAAGATCCATACAAAAGCGAAATGATAATGGATTTAAAAAAGGCAGGCGAAAAAAAGCTAAGTTTTTACAGATCTGACTGGTTTGAAAATTTGTGTAAAGGTCCACACGTTACATCTACTAAGGAGATTGATCCTGATGCTTTTAAACTCACCAAATTAGCCGGAGCTTACTGGAAAGGCGACGAAAAGAATAAAATGCTCCAGAGAATCTATGGAGTAGCTTTTGGAACAAAGAAAGAATTGGATGAATATTTAAAACAGCAGGCTGAAGCTGAAAAAAGAGATCATCGGAAAATAGGAAAGGAATTAGATCTATTTGTTTTTTCAGATTTAATTGGCAAAGGATTACCTCTTTTAACACCTAAGGGTTCGATAATTAGACAAGAACTAGAAAAATTCATCACTGAAGAAGAAACTAAAAGAGGATATTTGCGAGTATATACTCCTGATTTAGCAAGATTGGAATTATATAAGAAATCAGGTCACTGGCAACATTATAAAGAAAGTATGTACCCATTAATTCATATTGATAACGAAGATTATGTCCTGCGTCCAATGGCTTGTCCTCATCATTTTATGCTTTATAATTCACGTCCAAGAAGCTATCGTGATCTTCCCTTAAGATATGCTGAAATTGCCAGACAATACAGAAGAGAACAGTCAGGAGAACTGTCCGGACTTATTAGATTAATGGCTTTTTCTTTAGTTGATGCTCATCTTATTTGTAGACCAGATCAAATTGAAAAAGAATTTAAAGACGTTTTAGAATTAATTCAGTATAATATGAAAGTTTTAGGTATTAAAGATTATTCATATCGTTTTTCAAAATGGGATCCTAAGAATAAAAAGAAATATACCAATAATCCAAAAGCGTGGCAGGAAACTGAAAAGTTAATGAAAAAGATATTAGATGAATTAAAACTTAAATATATTGAAGCTAAAGACGAAGCTGCTTTTTATGGCCCAAAAACAGATATTCAAGTTAAAAATGTTAATGGCAAAGAAGATACTCTTTTTACTGTTCAAATTGACTTTGATATGCCTGGAAAATTTGATATGAGCTATATAGATAAAAAAGGTAAAAAACAAACACCTATGGTAATTCATCGAGCTTCTATCGGGTGCATAGAACGAACTATGGCTTTTTTGATTGAACAATATGCTGGGGCTTTGCCTGTTTGGCTCTCGCCTATCCAGGCCCAAATTATCCCGATTAGCGAAAAATTTAATAAATATGGCGAGAAAATAAAAAAAGAACTCTGGAAAGAAGATATTAGAGTTGAATTAAATAATGACAATGAAACTTTAGGCAAGAAGATTCGCAATGGCGAATTGCAAAAGATTCCTTATCTTTTAGTAGTAGGGGAAAAAGAACAAAAATCCGATTCAGTCGCTGTTAGAGACAGAAAAAAGGGCGATTTAGGCCCTATGAAAACAAACAAGTTTATTGAAAAAATTAAGGAAGAGATTAAAGAGAAGAAGATTTAAGGTCTGACCTTTCCATCTAAGTTTCTTACAACTAACAAATCACAAGAATTTTTGCTGGGCAAGGTCAGACCTTGAATTTTTAAGGCCTCTATTCTGTTAACACTCTCGGTCCTTTTTCAGTAACTGCTACAGTATGTTCAAAATGGGCTGACAAGCTGTTGTCAGCTGTTTGGAAGCAGGACCCATCTGGGCCTTTTTTTATTCCTGGCTTACCCATAACAGCCATTGGTTCAATGGCTATAGCCATACCTAATTCTAATTTTAGACCTTTGTGCCGCTGCCCAAAATTAAGCACTTCTGGCAATTCATGAAGCTGTTGGCCAACACCATGCCCACAAAGCTCTTTTACTATTTGAAACCCCTGCGATTCAACATATGTTTGAATTGCATGACCTATATCGCCAATTGTTTTGCCTGGTTTAACTCTATTGATGGCTCTTTTAAGAGCTTTTTTTGTTATTCTAATTAAGCGTCCTGCTTCTGGAGAAATAGCTCCTACAGGCACAGTAACAGCCATATCTGAATAAAAACCTTGATATATAACTCCCAAATCTAAACTTAAAATATCGCCTTCAATTAACTTTCTTTCACAAGGCACAGCATGAACAATTTGCTCATTAATTGAAGTACACAACGCAGCAGGAAAACCATTATAGCCCTTAAATGCTGGTTTAGATCCAGAATCAAAAATCAGCTCTTCAGCGAGTTTGTTTAAACTTTCAGTAGTTATTCCCGGCTCAACCCTATTTTTTAATTCTCTCATAACTTGAGATAAAATCTGGCCAGCTCGAGCCATTATTTCAATTTGTTCTGGAGTTTTTATTGTAATAGACATTGTATAATCTCCTTATAAACATTATCAATTGACTGTCCTCCGTCAACTTTAATTAGTCTGCCTTGTTCTTCATAATAATCAACTGCTGGCTGAACATCTTTTTTGTAATAATCCAAACGCGCTTGGATTGCTTCTGGCTTATCATCAAAACGAGTTTCTAATTCCCCTCCACATTTATCGCATTTCTTTAAATCTTTAAACTCGCCTACCCACGGGATCAATCGACCGCAATCTTTGCAGATACGACGATTAGTCAACCGGCTAAAAGCTTCTTGTTCTGAAATATCTAATAAAATAACTTTTACATTGTCCCATTCATACCATTTAAAAGCGCTATTCATTAATTTTGCTTCTAATAAGGATCTGGGACTACCATCAATAATTAAACCTTTTTTACCCACTTTCTCTCTCATTTTAGCTATTTTATCTGCCCATAATCTAAACATAACTGGCGTTGGGACTAAATCTCCTTTATCCATTACTTGTTTTAATTTCTTTCCAGTAAAATCGCTTTGTTTGGACCTTTCTCTTAACAAGGCGCCGCTGCCTAAATAATCAGAACTAAACTCTTTCATCAAAAGCTTTGCTTGGGTCCCTTTGCCGCATCCAGACCTACCAAGTAAAATAATGATCTGCGGTTGTTTATTAGACATAAAATTTATAATTCTTCATAATCTCTCATTGTTAATTGAGAGTTAATCTGGCGAATAGTTTCTAAAACAACAGAAACAACAATTAAAAGGGCTGTGCCGCCAATAGCAAATCCAAAAGCAGTAATTCCAGTAGATCCTTGGATAATAGAAGGCAAAACAGCAATTGTACCTAAGAAAATTGCGCCAAAAAGCAGCACTCTGTTAAGGATAAAATAAAGGAAGTCAGAAGTAGACCTGCCAGGACGAATCCCAGGAATAAAACCGCCCATTTTTTGTAAATTATTAGCTACATTTTTAGGATCAAAGGTGACTGCTGTATAAAAATATGTAAAAAGGACCACTAGGATAAAATAACAAACACCGTAAAACCAAGCATTCTGAAAAAGATTTCCTATTGTTTGAGCAAAACTAGCCAACCAGCCAATGTTTGAAGTTCCTAAGAAACTGGCCACCATGCCTGGGAAAAGCATAATTGATAAAGCAAAAATAATCGGGATTACGCCAGCTGGATTTACATTCAAAGGCAAATAAGTGGAAACGCCTCCATAAACACGGTGTCCGCGAACACGCTTAGCATAAGATACAGGAATATTCCTTCGGCCTTCGGTAATAACAACTACACTAGCTGTAATAACTAAAGCTAAGATAAAAAAGGCAATATACGAAGGTATTTTAGAAGGATCGTAAGTAACAGCTAATTCTCTAATTGAAATAGGCACCCTGGAAACAATACCGGCAAAAATTAATAAAGAAACGCCATTACCGATTCCTTTTTCAGAAATTAATTCACCAAGCCACATTAAAAACAATGCTCCAGCTGTAATTACTAAAATAGAAGTAGCCCATTGAATTGTAGAAAAAGAGCCGAGGATACCTTGCCTGCTTAAAAGTGTTAACATCCCATAAGATTGCAAAACAGCTAATGGAACAGTCAATATGCGGCTATATTGATTAAATTTCTGGCGTCCTTTTTCGCCTTCTTCCTTATAAAGAGCCTCTAGCTGTGGGAAAATCATTGTTAACAGCTGCATAATAATTGTAGCTGTAATAAATGGTCCCAATCCAAGCATAATTATTGACAAATTACTCATTGCACCGCCAGTAAAAATATTCAAAAGGCCAAATAATTGGTTATTGGCAAAAAATTGTCTTAAACGTTCAATATCAATTCCAGGCACTGGGATATTAGCCGCTATGCGGAAAATAACCAATATCATCAAAACAAAAAATATCTTCTTGCGCAAATCTTTAATTTTGAAAACTTGTATGATTTTATCTAGGAGCTTCATATTTCTAAATATTATTCAGATTTATTTGATTTGTTTTTTCCCTGAACACTTTTTGATAATCTTACTCCTTTAAATTGTAATTTCTTTGTTAGCTCTCCTTGTCCTAAAATCTTCACTTTAGGAACTCTGCCTTTTATTTTACCAATTAACTTCTTGTTCAACAAATTTCTTGGAGAAACAATTTCATTACTATTAAATTTTTGCTCAATATCTTTTAAATTAAGAATAACTGGCATAGATTGAATTCTCAATCTGTTCATTTTTGCTCCTTTTCTCTTTTTAGTGGTCTTATGTTTTCCAGTTGTTCCTCTTTTTTTAGGCAAGCGCTTACTTAAGGTTGTATCCCCACCAGCAAAATCTACTCGCGGCTTTTTTCCTGATCGAGATTTTTGTCCTTTAATCCCTTTTCCAGAATAAGTTCCTTTTTTGCCTCCACGACCAATACGTTTACGGGATCTTTTTTTATAAGTAGGCTTTAATTGATATAATTGCATAATATTATTATCTGTTCTTTAATTTCTGCAGCGCTTTAATTGTTGCCTGTGCATTATTTAATTTATTTTTAGTCTTGCCCAAAATTTTTCCTGAAACATTTTCTATGCCAGCCAAATCACAAACTATTCTGACAGCTCCTCCAGCAACAATCCCTCTCCCTTTTATGCCTGGTTTTAATAAAACTTTTGCGCTGCCAAATTTTGCTTCTATTGTATGTGGAATTGTTCCATCAATTAAAACAACTTTAATAATATATTTTTTTGCATTAATAACTGCTTTTTCAACGGCCAAGCTAATATCTTGCCCTTTTGCTACGCCTACACCCACTTTGCCCCTTCTATTGCCAATGACAACAACTGCTCGGAATCTAAAACGCCGGCCACCAGCCATTACTCTAACAACTCGAGCAACGTCAAGCAATTTCTGTTCATATTCTTTTTTTTCTTCTTGTTTAAAAAACATATTAATTTAAAATTCAAGTCCTTCTTTTTTAGCCCCTTCAGCCATTGCTTTAACTCGGCCATGATATCTATAACCTCCTCTGTCAAAAACAACTTTTTTAATTTTCTTCTTTGATGCCTTTTGAGCAATCAATTGTCCGACTTTATAGGCAAGATTAACTTTATTATCCAGGGTTTTGCCTTTTTTTAATTCTAAATCACTAATTGACACTAAAGTTGTCCTTTTATCGTCATCAATTAATTGTCCGCTAATATGTTTATTGCTGCGAAAAACAGAAAAACGCGGACGATCTTTAGTCCCCTTAATTTTTGCCCTAATGCGTTTATGACGATTATAACGTTTTTCTTTTTTTTCTTGCATATTACTCTGTTCCTGTTGCTTTTTTGCCTGCTTTTATTTTGACGATTTCACCAACATATCTAATCCCTTTGCCTTTATATGGTTCTGGTTTGCGCTGATCTCTTATTTTAGCTGCAATCTGGCCAACTAATTGCTTATTAATACCTGAAATAGTAATAATATTCTTATTTACATTAAATTCAATTCCTTGTGGAGCTTCAATTTCAACTGGATGAGAAAAACCAATATTTAAACTTAATTTATTATTCTGAACAGATGCCCTATATCCAACGCCTTGAATCTCCAGCTCTTTTTCAAAACCATCAGTTACGCCTTTAACCATATTAAAAATTAAGGCTCTATGCAATCCCCACAAAGCAGAATAATTTTTTGATTCCTTTTTAGGGCTAATAGATAACTCTTTTTGCCCATCAGACAAATCTTTTAATACTAAGTTAATCTGTGAAGAAATTAGCTGATTTAACTTTCCTTTAGGACCTTTTACTGTAATTTGATTATTATCTATTTTTATTTCAACGTTTTCCGGAATTATAATTGGTTGTTTGCCTATTCTTGACATAAATTTAGTTTAATAAATTTCACAAAGTATTTCTCCTCCAACGCCTTTTTTCTTAGCTTCTTTGTTGGTCATCAATCCTTGATGAGTAGAAATAATGATTAAGCCATAGCCTTGTCTAATTGGTTTTAATTCATCCTTTTTAATATAGGTTCGCAATCCAGGGCTACTTATTCTTTTAAGGCTGTTTATAATAGGCGCATTGTTTTTATACTTTAGCTCAATCTCAATTATCTTTTTTGTCTTTTTGCCTTGAGTGTTTATTTTACCAATTAGGTTTTCTTTCTCTAAAATTTTGGCTAAATTAAATTTTAATTTGGAAAAAGGAATAGTTACTGTCTTGTGAGAAACAGCTTGAGCATTTCTTATTCTAGTTAACATATCTGCAATTGGATCACTCATATATTTTAAACTACCATGAGGATTTTTTTATCCCTGGTATTTCACCTTTATTAGCTAATTCTCTAAAACATATCCGACACAAGCCAAAATTCCGTAAATAGCCCTTTTTTCTCCCACAGCGAAAACAACGCTTTAGTATGCGAGAAGAGAACTTTGGTTTCTTTTTTGCTCTGGCAATAACTGATTTTTTTGGCATAATTACTTTTTTATGGGAAATCCTAATAATTTAAATATGGCCAATCCTGATTTACGCTCTTTACTTGTTGTAACAACAGTGATTTCTAGACCAAAAATATTTTTAGCGCTTTCTGTAGAAATCTCAGGAAAAATAATATGTTCTTTAATGCCAATATTCAAATTACCATTTTGATCAACGCTTTTTTCTTTTAGGCCACGGAAATCGCGACTTCGAGGTAAGGAAATATTTATTAATCTGTCCAGAAAATCATACATTAACTGCTTTCTTAAAGTTACTGACAAGCCAACAACCATCCCAGCCCTTATTTTAAAACCAGCTTCTGATTTCTTGGCTTGGCGCGATACTGGTTTTTGCCCAGTGATCAAAGCCAAATCATGAGCAATTTCTTCTTGAAGCTTCTCGTTTCTATCTGCTGGATTAAATCCGGTATTAACAACAACTTTAGTTATTCTTGGCACAGCTAAATCATTTTTATATCCAAATTGTTCTTTCATGGCTGGAATAACTTGTTTTTGATATTTTTCTTTTAACTTCATATTAAAATTTTTAAATTTCCTGATTGCATTTCTTACAAATTCTATATTTTTTCTTTTCAACTATTTTATAACCTATTCTTGCTGATTTGCCGCATTTGGGACAAATAAACTTAACATTTGAAGAGTCAATCGGTTTAACAATTTCAATAATTTGCCCTTTTTCTCTTTCTTGTTTGGGCTTACGATGTTTTTTGGTAATATTGATTCCTTCAACAATGATCTTATTGTCTCGAGGCAAAACTGACAAAACTTTACCTTTTTTGCCTTTGTCTTTACCAGATATTACTAATATGTTATCACCTTTTTTAATCTTCATAATACTTCTGGAGCTAATGATGCTATTTTATCAAAACCTTTTTCCTTTAGTTCCCGCGGCACTGGTCCGAAAATACGGCCACCTCTAGGATTATGACCATCAACAATAATTGCTGCATTCTCATCAAAAGAAATATATGATCCGTCTTTTCTGCGAAAAGCTTTTTTTTGCCTGACAATTACTGCTCTAACAACTTCTTTCTTTTTAATTGATTTTCTTGGTTCTGCCAACTTAACTGAAGCAACAATAATATCACCGATTTGCGCATAACGTTTGCGGCTTCCTCCTAAAATCTTGAAGCATTGGATTATTTTAGCCCCGCAATTATCAGCTACTTTTAATTTTGTTCCTGCTTGTATCATGATTTCGCCTTCCACTTTTTATCCTTGCTTACTGGCGGACATTCCTGAATAATAACCTTATCTCCTTTTTCGTACTGATTTTTCTCGTCATGGGCCTTATATTTTTTACTGATTTTATACCTTTTGCCATATTTAGGATGTTCTTTATATCTATTAACCAAAACAACTATGGTTTTATCCATTTTATCGCTCACAACAACTCCTCTAAGAAAACGGCCTTTTTTCTTTTCAATATTTTTATTTTTTTTAACTTTATTATTTTTCATTATTACTTTTTATTTTCAAAATAGTTAAAATTCTGGCAATATCTCTGCGTAGCCCTTTAACTCGTTTAATGTTTTTAAGTTTTTTTGAAGCTAAATCAAATTTAAGCTGGCCTAGTTTATGCCTGCTTTCTTGCAAAAGATCTTTTAGTTCTTTATCTGTCTTTTGATGTAATTCTTTAATCTTCATAAAATTCTTGTTAGACCCTAAGGGTCTAACAATTAACGGCTGATAAACTTTGTTTTAATTGGCAATTTATGGCTAGCCCGACGCATTGCTTCTTTTGCCATCTCTTCAGAAATCCCGTCCATTTCAAAAATAATACGGCCTGGTTTAATTGGCATAACATAATGGTCAACACTGCCTTTGCCTCCACCCATTGGCACTTCTATGCCTTTTTTAGTTACTGGCTTGTCAGGGAAAACTCTAATCCAAATTTTTCCTCCACGCTGGACATACCTAGTCATAGTACGTCTAGCTGATTCAATTTGCCTCGCAGTTAACCAACATTCTTCCATAATCTTTAATCCAAAAGAGCCAAAAGACAATTTTGTCCCGCGCGTTGCTTTTCCTTTCCCTCGTCTAGTGCCTTTCTGCCATTTTCTATGTTTTACTTTTTTAGGTGACAACATAATTATTAATCAAATACTTCTCCTTTATAAATCCATACTTTTACACCAATTGTTCCGTAAGTAGTGTAAGCAGTTGCTTGAGCATAGTCAATATCAGAACGTAATGTTTGCAAAGGAACTCTTCCTTTTTTTAGCCATTCTGTACGAGCTATTTCAGCGCCATTTAATCTTCCGCCAACCATTACCTTAGCACCTTTAACTTCTTTATTTTGTATAATTTTATCCAGAGTTTGCTTCATTACTCTGCGATAAGGCATTCTTTTTTCTAATTGCCCAGCCATTTCCATAGCCATAACCGATGCTCGAGTTGTTGGCTGTCCAATTTCTTCTATTTCCAAACGAACTTCCAAATTGGCTGTTCCTATCTCACTTTTTTCAATAATTTCTTTTATTTCTTTTTTAAGCTCTTCTGCTCCGCTTCCTCCTCTTCCAATAACCAGACCTGGCCGAGATGCTCCAATAATAATATTAATAAAATTAACTGATCGCTCTATTTTTATTGAATTAATTCCAGCTTTATCTAATTTTTTCGCTATAAAACTTCGCAATTTTACATCTTGCTCTAAAAAATCCTTGTATTTTTTTCGACTAAACCATTTTGATTTCCAATCATTCACTATGCCTAACCGAAAAATGTATGGATGAACTTTATGTCCCATGATTATTTTATTATATACTATATACTTTTTCTCCTAAAGATCTTTTTAGCATTGCCAAAGGTCTGCCTGCTAAAAAACTTTTTCTTTGATTGAGAAGTTGTTTTATAAGGCTTAGGAGGCAAAACTTTTCTCGGTCTTGAAATAATTTTTGCATCTTCATCTGTTTTTTCTAATGGCTGACTGATTTCTTTTAATAAATCCGGTGTTTTTTCTTCTTTAACAGTTGGCTCAATTTTCTCTTTTGCTAATTTTTTCTTTGTTCCTTTTTTAATTTGATCTAAAATTATTGTTAAATGACTAGTCCTTTTTGCTATTGGCGCGGCTCGACCCATAGCCCTGGGACGCCATCTTTTTAACACGGGACCAGTATCAACAAAAATTTCAGCTATGTAAAGATTATCTTTAGGAGAATCAGCATTATGTTTTGCATTGGCCACTGCTGAATTCAAAAGTTTTAAAACTTGTGTAGATGACCTTTTAGTTAAAAACTTTAACTGATTTTCAGCCTCTACTACTGTTAATCCCTTAATCAGATTAGCTACTAATCTAACTTTTCTGGGAGATATTCTTAAATGTCTTAATTTAGCTTTAATCATTTTCTTTTGGCAGCTGATTCCTGTTCTTTCTGCATTCTGCCGCCATGTTTAACAAATTTTCTTGTTAGAGAAAATTCACCTAATTTGTGGCCAACCATATCTTCAGTAATAAAAACTGAAATATGCTCTTTCCCGTTATGAACCCCAAAAGTAAAGCCAATCATCTCTGGAGTAATTGTACTTGCCCGAGCCCATGTTTTAATTATTGTTTTATCTCCCAATTTTAACTTAGCTATTTTCTTTAATAGCTTATTATCAACATATGGTCCTTTTTTTAGACTTCGTGACATAATTTAATAAATTATTCTATTTTTTCTTCTTCTTTGTCCTTTTCTTTAAAATCAATTTATTGCTTGCTTTCTTATTTTTTCTTGTTTTCACTCCATATGCCAGTTTGCCCCAAGGGGTTTTTGGTCCTTTTCTTAGGCCAATTGATTGACGATTCTCTCCTCCTCCGTGCGGATGATCACAAGCATTCATTGCTGAGCCGCGCACTGTTGGCCGACGACCCATCCAACGGCTCCGACCAGCTTTGCCAATAACTACTGTATTGTGTTCTGGGTTGCTTATCTGTCCAAAACTGGCTAAGCAATCTTCTTTAACCATTCTAATTTCTCCAGAAGGCAATTTAAGATGAGTATATCCTCCTTCATGAGCCATTATTTGTGCAGAACTGCCAGCTGAACGGACTATTTTGCCGCCCTGTTTAGGAGAAAGCTCAATATTATAGACAAAACTGCCAGACAAGATATTTTTTAATTGCATTCTATTCCCAATCTTTAATGCTGCTTTTTCCTGGCAAATAACTTTATGGCCGACTTTAATACCGTCAGGAGCTAAAATATATCTTTTTTCTCCATCTAAATAGTTCAAAAGGGCAATAAAACAACTTCGGTTAGGGTCATATTCTAATGAAACTATATTAGCTGGGACATCAATCTTATCATAACGCTCAAAATCAATCAAACGGTATTTACGTTTATGACCGCCACCTTTATGCCTTACTGTAACTCTGCCGCGATAGCCTCTTCCGGATTTTTTAACTAATTTTTTAGTTAATTTTTTCGCTGGCTTGGTTTTAGTTAAAACAGAATAATCAATTGATGTCATTCCTCTTCTGCCTGGTGTGGTTGGTTTATAACATTTCATATTAATTTTATCTAGGCAATAATTCTATTTTTTCTCCTTTTTTTAAAGTCACGATTGCCTTTTTAAATCCTTTTTTTAGTCCATGTCTCCACCCTTGGCTTTGACCTAATCGTCTTCTTTTTGAAGGCAAATGGATAATGCTCACTTTCTTTACCTTAACTCCATAAAGAGATTCAATAGCTTTCTTTGTTTCGATTTTATTAGCTTTTGAAAAAATTTTAAAAATATATTTATCCTGTTCCGTTAAAAAAGTTGCCTTTTCAGTAATATGCGGTTCTTTAATAACTTGATAAACCTGAAAAGTTTTCTTATTGACTATTTTTCTAGACGATATTTCCTTTTCTGGCTCCTTGGCACCTTCGGTGTCGAGGATCCTCAATGGTTTTGCCATCGGGACTTTTTCAACTTTTTTCTCAATTTTCTTTTTTCTAAATCTATCTAATAAAGACATGAATTTAATTTAAAATTTACTTTAAGTAGGTTTTTTCAATTACTTTAATTGAATCTTGTAGAATTAATAAATATTGATGCGATAGAATATCTAAAATATTCAAACTATCAGCTCTAATTGTCTTTTTTTTAGGGATATTTTTAACTGATTGGCTAATTTTTAAATCTGCTTTAGGCAGAACAATTAAAATACTTTTAGACAAATTCCTTTTCAGTTTTATTCCTAAGTTATCAATTATTTCAACTATTAATTTAGTTTTTCTTTTTGTTAATTCTACTTTATCTAATAAAATTATCTCTTTATCTTTTAATTTAGAAGATAAGGCCATTAATAATGCCTTCTGTTTCATTTTTTTGTTAATCTTTTTACTAAAATTCCTGTCTTTGGTTGGACCAAAAGTTACTCCGCCGCCTCTCCAAATTGGAGAACGGATAGAACCGTGCCTAGCTCTGCCAGTTCCTTTTTGTCTCCATGGTTTACGGCCTCCTCCTCGTTTCTCGCTTCTGTCCTTAGCATGGGCTATAACTTTCCGCGAATTAGCCATTTGGGTTACTACTGCCTGATGAACTAAATCCTTATTCATTGGCACATTAAAAATCTTAGCTGGCAAATCCGCTTTATCAATTTCTTCTCCTTTTTGATTGTATATTATTTCTTTCATATTTTATTTAGCGTCTTTTTTCTTTTCAGCATCAGCTTCTTGTTTTTCCAAATCAGCAATTAATTTTCCTTCTTTTTCTTCTTTAACTGCCTCAATTTCTTTAATAACTATTATTTCTAAAAGTGTTCCTTTTCTGCCTGGAACAGCACCTTTAACAGCCAATAAATTATTTTTTTCATCTACCCGGGCTATTTCTAATCCTTGAATAGTTATTTTATCACTTCCCATGCGACCACCCATTTTTTTCCCTTTGAAAACTCTTTCTGGGAAAGCTGAACCTATTGAACCAGGCGCGCGTTCAGTATGTTTAGTTCCGTGAGAAGCAGGCATGCCTGCAAAGCCGTAGCGTTTAATAACGCCTTGAAATCCTTTGCCCTTAGAAATTCCTGTTATATTAACTATTTCGCCAGGATTGAATGCAGAGATATTGATTTCATCGTCAATTTTTAAACCATTCTGCGAAAATTCTTTTAAGTAGCGAAAAGCTTTGCTTTTCTGAGATTTTTTAATCTTTTTATCATTTAGTTTATCAAAGCCAATCTGAACAGCTGAATAACCGTCTTTTTCTTTTGTTTTTATCTGGACAACAAAACAAGGTCCAGCTTCAATCAGGGTCACTGGGACAACTTGATTATCCTGATTAAAAACTTGAGTCATTCCTATTTTTTTTCCTAAAATAAATTTCATGGGAATTAATTGCTAATAAAATACCGGGCATTAAACCCGGTATTTAATAAGGTATATTGCCGAAATAATTAATTAGAAATAATCATATTGTTTTTATTTCAATATCAACACCAGCTGGCAATGTTAAATTCATCAAAGCATCAATTATTTTGGGACCAGGATTAATAATATCAATTAATCGCTTATGGACTCTCATTTCATACTGTTCACGTGAATCTTTATGCACAAAGCTAGAACGATTAATTGTATATTTATGAATTTCTGTTGGTAAGGGAACCGGACCGCAAATTTTAACGCCATAGCGACTAACTGATTCAACGATTTGCTTTACTGATTGGTCAATAAGCTTATGATCGTATGCTTGAATTTTAATACGAATCTTCTGTTTGACTTCTTTCTCTTTTTTAGGTGCCATTACTTTATTTTATTATCTTAGTTACCACGCCAGCGCCAACTGTTTTGCCCCCTTCTCTAAGAGCAAATCTTTGTTTATTCTCTAAAGCAACCGGTGCTACTAATTTAATTTTCAAATTAACTGTATCTCCTGGCATAACCATTTCAGTCCCTTCTGGCAAATTAACATCACCGGTAACATCGCTTGTTCTAATGAAAAATTGGGGCTTGTATCCGCTGAAGAAAGGAGTATGTCGTCCGCCTTCTTCTTTGCTTAAAATATACACTTCGCCTTCAAATTCCTGATGAGGAGTAATGCTTCCTGGTTTGGTTAGAACTTGCCCCCTTTCAACATCTTCTCTTTTAACCCCTCTTAAAAGAATACCAGCATTGTCTCCGGCTTGTCCTTCTTCAAGTGATTTGTTAAACATTTCAATCCCAGTAACTACTGTTTTTTGAGTATCTTTGATTCCAACAATTTCAACTTCGTCATTAAGCTTAATCTTGCCCCTTTCAATTCTTCCTGTAGCAACAGTTCCTCTGCCTTCTATGGAAAAAACATCTTCAATCGGCATTAAAAAAGGCTCATCAATTGCTCGGGCTGGCTCAGGAATACTTTCGTCAACTGCTTTCATTAATTGCAAAATTGGCCCGCATTTAGGACAATCTTCTTTGCCGCAGCCGCATTCCATTGCTTGCAAAGCAGAACCTCGGATAATAGGAATTTTTTCTCCTTCAAATTCATATTTACTTAAAAGTTCTCTAATTTCCTGCTCAACTAAATCAATTAATTCAGGATCATCAACCTGATCAACCTTGTTTAAAAAGACAACTAAAGCTGGCAAGCCAACTTGACGGGCTAAAAGAATATGCTCCCTTGTCTGAGGCAGTGGTCCGTCTGAAGCAGAGACAACTAAAATTGCTCCATCCATTTGAGCGGCGCCAGTAATCATATTTTTAATATAATCAGCATGGCCTGGACAATCAATATGAGCATAATGACGTTTTTCTGTCTCATACTCAACATGAGCCACTGCAATAGTCAAACCACGCGCCTTTTCTTCTGGCGCATTATCAATATCGCTGACATTTTTATCCTGCGATTTAAAACCAGCTGATTTTAAGCATTTTAAAATAGCTGCTGTTAAAGTTGTTTTGCCATGGTCAACATGACCAATGGTACCTATATTAAGATGAGGCTTAGTTCTTTCAAATTTCTCAGCCATAAATTAAATGAACAGCGAGTAATTAGCAGTGAACCATAAAAGATTCACTAGTTAATATTCTCTATTCACTTATATTAAATTATTTTTATAAAACGGAAAATTAACTTTATGTAAAGTTTACAAGACATCCTCCAAATAGTCAATACTTTGCTAATCTAAAACGGTAAATCTTCTATCTTTACGGCTTGACTATCTTCTTGATTCTCGTTTTCTTTCCATTCGTTAATATCTTTATTAACCTTGTCTATTTCTGGAGCCTGATCTTTTTCTAGGCCTTTTTCATAATCATCTATTTTCATTACTAAATAGGCCGGTTGATCTTCTTCTAATATAATACACTTTCCGCCTTGTTTTTGCAATATTTTTTTTATAGTTTTCCACAGCATAATAATAAGTAATTTTTAATTTTTATTTTTTCTCTCCTATAATCTCCTCTGCCACATTTTTTGGCACTTCAGTATAATGGTCAAATTCCATGGTAAAATTAGCTCGTCCTTGAGTTATTGATCGCAACTGCGTTGCATAGCCAAACATGCCAGACAAAGGCACCTTGGCATTAATAACCTTAACCTTGTTCATTTCTTCTCCTCTGTCTTCCATTTCCTCAATTTTGCCTCTTTTTGAGCTGATATCGCCAATAACATCACCCATAAATTGTTCCGGAGTAATCACTTGTAGTTTCATAATTGGTTCTAAGAGAATTGGATTAGCTTCTTTAAATGCTTTCTGCAAGGCAATTGAACCAGCGATCTTAAAAGCTGATTCAGAGGAATCTACATCATGGAAAGAACCGTCATAAAGAGTTGTCTTTATATCAACCACTGGATAGCCAGCTAAAATTCCTTTACTCATTGCCTCTTTAATTCCTTTTTCCACAGCTGGAATATATTCTTGAGGTATAATTCCTCCTTTAATCGCATCAATAAATTCAAAGCCCTTGCCCTGTTCTTGCGCTTCAATTCGCAACCAGACATGGCCGTATTGGCCGCGACCGCCACTTTGCCTTATGTATTTCCCTTCAGCTTCTGATGTACCTTTAATTGTTTCTTTGTAAGCCACTTGAGGCTGACCAATGTTTGCCTCTACTTTAAACTCTCTTAACATTCGATCAACAAGAACTTCTAAATGCAACTCTCCCATTCCGGAAATAATTGTCTGTCCGGTTTCCAAATCGCCTTTAATTTTAAATGTAGGATCTTCTTCAGCCAATCGTTTCAAAGCCAAGGCCATTTTTTCCTGGTCAGCTTTTGTTTTCGGCTCAATAGCAATAGAAATAACTGGTTCAGGAAAAGTTATTTTTTCTAATATTACTGGATGGTTTGGATCAGCCAAAGTATCGCCAGTAGTCGTATCTTTTAAACCAACTACAGCAGCAATATCCCCAGCGTAGATTTCTTTAACTTCTTCTCGCTTATTAGAATGCATTCTTAAAATTCGGCCAACTCTTTCTTTATCTCCAGTGTTTGAGTTCAAAACATAAGAACCGCTTGCCAAAATACCAGAGTATATCCTTAAATATGCTAGTTGGCCAACAAAAGGATCAGTAGCTACTTTGAAAACTAATGCTGAAAAAGACTGATCGTCTTTACTTTCTTTGATTATTTTTTTTGTTTCGTCTTTAGGGTCAAAACCTTGTACAGGAGGTATATCGCTTGGAGATGGCAGATAATCAACAACAGCATCAAGTAAAAGCTGAATACCTTTATTCTTTAAAGCAGAGCCGCAAAAAACAGGTACTAAATCATAATTAATAACTGCCTTGCGCAAAACTCGTCTTAGGTCTTCTTGTTTAATTTCTTTGTCATTTAAATATGCCTCTGTTAATTTTTCATCCTGTTCAACAATTTTTTCCACTAATTTGTCATGATAATCCTTGCTTTGGTCTTTTAATTCTTCTGGAATTTCTTCTTCAACTATATCTTTGCCATAATCTCCAGTAAATTTATATGCTTTCATTTTAATTAAATCAACCACTCCTTCGTGTTTTTCTTCTAAGCCAATGGGAATTTGCATAGCTATTGCCTTTGGAGTTAATCTTTCCCAAATCGACCTTAAGCTCATTTCGAAATTAGCTCCTGTCCTGTCCAATTTATTAATAAGGCAAATGCGAGGAACTTTAAACTTGTCTGCTTGGTGCCAGACTGTTTCTGACTGTGGTTCTACTCCAGCCACTCCGTCAAAAACAACAACTGCTCCATCTAAAACTCTTAGAGAGCGCTGAACCTCAACAGTAAAATCAATATGTCCAGGCGTATCAATTATATTAATCCTATATTCATTTTCTTTACTATTTTCTTGTGAAAAATATCCTCGTGGAGTCCAGAAACAAGTTGTTGCTGCTGAAGTTATGGTAATACCTCGCTCTCTTTCCTGTTCCATCCAATCCATAATAGCTTCACCTTCGTGAACTTCGCCAATTTTATGAGAAATTCCAGTATAAAAAAGAACCCTTTCAGTTACGGTTGTTTTTCCAGCATCTATATGAGCAATAATGCCAATATCTCTTGTTTTTTCAATAGGATATTCACGCATAATTATTACCAGGAAAAGTGAGCAAAGGCCTTGTTAGCTTCAGCCATCCGATGCATATCTTCTTTCTTCTTAATTGATGCTCCAGTATTTTTAGAAGCATCTAGTAATTCTTCAGCAAGTTTTTGCGCCATTGGCTTGCCTTTTTTATCCCGAGCAATCTGAATAATCCAGCGTATAGCTAAAGTGGTCTTTCTTTCCCCGCGAACTTCGCGAGGAATCTGATAATGAGCACCGCCAATTCTCCGTGATTTTACTTCCACAAAAGGAGAAACGTTTTTAATTGCCTCGTCAAAAACATCTAAGGGTTCTTTCCCTTTTAGAGATTTCTTTATTATCCCCAAGGCATCATAAAATACTTTTTGAGCTGTTGATTTCTTGCCATCCTTTAACAAATAATTAATAAATTTAGCAACTAAAGTGCTATTGTATTGAGGATCTGGGATAATTGTTCTTTTTATTTTTCTTTTTCTACGCATAGATTTAAAGGACAGTTCTTAAAATGATGTCCCTTGAGCACAAGGGCGTCATTTTTAGGACTGTTCTTTATTTTCGGTTTCTGGTTCAGCTATGTCCGCTGCTTCTTTACTTGTTTCTGCTTTTTTTGTAGCTCCTTGTTTTTTAGTTCCGTAACGGCTCCTTTTTTGTTTCCTGCCTTCTACTCCTTCTGTATCTAAAACTCCCCTTACTACATGATAACGAACTCCAGGCAAATCTTTAACCCGTCCGCCTCGAATTAAAATAACTGAATGCTCTTGCAAATTGTGCCCTTCTCCAGGAATATAGGCAGTTACTTCCATACCATTAGTAAGTCTGACTCTGGCAACTTTGCGCAAAGCTGAATTTGGTTTTTTAGGAGTAACTGTATGGACTTTCAGGCAAACGCCGCGCTTAAAAGGCGAGTGTGTTTTGCTTGGTTTGTTTTTAAGCAAATTAAAACTCTTGCCAAGAGCTGGCGTTTTTGGTTTCTTCTTTGAAATTTTTCTTGGTCTTTTAACTAATTGATGAATAGTCGGCATAAAAAAATAATCTACTTATTTAAAATAGCAGATTAATATCATGGTGTCAAACACAAATATTATTTCCCCTGATGGACAACTATTTGAGGGAATGGGATTTCAATGCCTTGTTTGTCAAAAGCAACCTTTATTCTTTTCTTTAATTCGCCAAGCACTGACCATTGTTCTAATGGTTTAACCTCTCCTGATATCTTAATAACCATAGCTGAATCAGCAAGATCATCAACTCGGACAAATTCAGGCGCTTTAATAATTTTGTCTTTCCATTCTGAATCTTTAGACATTTCTTTCCCAACTTGATTAACTACTTTAATTGCTTCTTCTATGTCAGTATTATAAGCAATGCCTATCTTCATATTAACCCTAGCAAATTCTTTAGATAAATTAGAGGCAATCTTTATTTCCCCATTAGGAACATGATGGACTGTTCCATCAACATCTCTTAAAACAGTCATTCTTAAATTGATACTTTCTACTGTTCCTGCTATATCTCCAATTTTGACTACATCGCCTACTCTATATTGATTCTCTAAGATAATAAAAAGGCCAGTAAAAAAATCACGGATAATATATTGAGCGCCAAAACCGATTGCCAAACCAAATATTCCTGCTCCAGCAAGCAAAGGCCCAATATTGACTCCTAATTCTGCAATAATCATCAGAATTGCTGCTGCCCAGACAATAACTTTTACAGTGCCTTCAAAAATGCTTATTAAAGTATCTTCTCTTTTCTTTTCTGCTTCAGGAGTTAAAAATCCTTTAGAAACAATTGCTTTTCTGATAATTTTATCAATTATTGCTCCTGCAAAATAGCGAATAATATAAGCGCCGACAAGAATAACAATAATTTTCATCCCATGAACAAAAACCCAAGGAGTCAAATTCGTTATAAAGTTTTGGAAAAATTCTTGCATAGATTTGTATTATATATTAAAAAAGGGCTTGATGCAAGTCAAGCCCTTCAGTTTGCTCCCTTTTTATGGAAATTTAGGATATGATAACGGAATGTGTTGCCATTTCATATTGTCTGCATTTACGACAAATTCGTATCCAAGATAATTTCTATTGCCTCTACCCCTCACAAAAGAATCTACCTCGCTAATAATAGAGCATGGTCCATCACATGGCACGCCTATTCGTACCCAATATATACCATGTTCAGGCAGATTAAATCCTCCTTGCACATATCCACCTTCTGCCTTGCCATTATTATAAACATCAACTTTTAAATCTCGTGGTGGCGCCCACCCTTCTTTTGAATATTTCGGAGTTGATAAAAATTTCATATAGCTTGCTTCCGAAACGTGCCAGACAAAATTTTCTGCTGGTTTCCTGGTAAAAATAGGAAAAGCGGGAATAGAAAATTCTACTAAATCTCCCTTTATTTGAATTACCGAAAATCTCAATAAAGATGCTTCAGATTCGGTTAGAATTTTCGCCTCTTTTGGAATCCAAGAACTATCAGAATCGTCTCTTTCATTCCACGGTGGAGTTACCTTAAATTCTCCAGCTTGACAAATGCCAAAACTGAAAAGAAAAACCACCAACAAGCCAAAAAAACTCTTTTTCATAGCTAATACCTCTTATTTAAGTTTCTGGTTAATGTCATCTATCCAAACTTCCTTCTTTACTTAAAGAACTAATTAAAACAAATATACCATAAAAGAATATATATGTCAATAACTAATCAAAAAACCGCCTTACTAGCGATATTTTCTAAGGACAGTTCTTCAAAATGATGCTTTCTGAGAAAGTTAAAGAGGCTTGTCCTTCAAAATGATGTTCTTGAGCCAAAGGCGAAAGGACGTCATTTTAAGGACGACGCCTCTGGATTAACCCCACTTCTTCCAAATCTTTTATTTATTTTTAAAACGGCTTCTGACGCCTTTTCCCCTTTTTCCTGCTTTCCTTTTTCTTTTTACCCATCGATCTCATCTTTAATTATCCTCGTATTCTGTTTTTGCTTATTAAAATCCAAAAATTTACTTTTAACTCTCGTTCTTCCTAAAATTCAAAATATATTGATGATGATGATTCATTTTATAAGCATAAGGATAGCCAAAAGGATAGAGTGGTTTATTATCTTGAACTAGTACAACCGAGCCATCAAAACCAAATCCTATATCTTGCATAAGTCTTATAACATCACCGCTCGCATTTGTTTCTTTTTTATTTACCGTAAAGTCGCTAATAATAATTGAACAATGTTTTTTTTCTCTTAATTTTTTATAAACCTCCGCCATAGCCAATTTCAACAAAGATAAAAAATCTTTGTACTCCACTTGATTCCCTAAATCCAGTTTATTATTTGAATAATATTCAACGCCAAACCGCGCGCCATTACGTACATCTTTATCTTTCGTATCTCTTAGTCCACCACCATTATGCCTTAAAATATTATGATATGGTGGCGAGGTTACACAATAATCAATTTTGCCTTTAATTTGAGATATTTTTTTAAGGGAATCGCCACAAATTATCTGTTGATTTTTTTTAAGCTTTATATCCTGCAAACGCTTTCGGCTCATCTGGCAATATTTTCTACTTAAATCTATACCAATGCCTTTTCTATTTTCTTGAGCACTAGCAACAAGAGTTGTTCCTGAACCACAAAATGGATCAAGAACTGTCATATTTTCTTTGGTAAAAAATCTAACCAATTTTTTTATGTCATTGATTAAAAAAGGGGCAGGGTGTTGAAACGCAAATTTATCATCAGCACATTTCTCACTTATCCAAATACTCTTAGTTAATAATAACCACTCTTTGCCCGTTAAATCATTAAGGATATTACGCTTGTCGTATTTTCCTTTTTTTTGAGGCTTCTTTTTTGGCATAATTTTATTTCAAATTAATCAAATCATTTCGTTTAAGTGTTTTATCACTTTTATGTAAATTATAAAAATCTTTTAGTGCGTCGTAATGAATAGTTTGCCATTTATATTTATTATAACCTTCTTGAAACATTGGTTCACCCATTTTTCTCTCAAGCATTTTCTGTCTTTCTTCTGGAATAACAATAAATCTTTTTACCTCGTATTCTTCTGGAATATGAGAAGCCCTCTCGATTGCAGACGTAATGCTAGTGCTATTTTCAACTTCAAAAACATATTTAATGGAGGAATCTTCATACCAAAGAACATCTATCATTGTTATTCTCCGTAGTTTATCATTTGAGAATCCGGAAAGTTCAAGATTTGGTTCAGTGCAATATTTTGATAATTTTTCGTTTTTGAAAGTATCCCCCTGTTCTTTACTGCCAATCCAAACTTTATAACCCGCCTTTTTCCCTATTTCTGACAGGTAATGAATCATTTCGCTATGTTCAGAATCTCTATAATTTACTTCTGGTTTATAACGCCACCTACCATCACCAGTAGTTGTCGCATATTCTTTTAATACCTCTATTACCCCTTTCGTATCTGGTGTTAATCCATTTGGGAAGGTGATAAATAGTTTTTGTAGTATTTCATCGAATGTAACTTTTATATTTCCCCGCAACATATCCAGCACAACTTTTTCAACGCGATCTGATAGAGGCACTTGTTTGAAAAGCATATCCTCTGGATTTTTCAACCACCATTTTGGTCCAAGTTTTCCACCCTTATTTTCAATGAGTACGAATTCCTTGCCAATATTTTCTCTAAGAATATTTACAATATCTTCATGATTGCCTTCAAAAAATTTCCCAGTTGAAAACAACTCAGTATAAATACCATTCAAAATAAATGTCATTTCAGTTGGTTCACCTCTCAATGCGATAATATCTTTAGTAGCCTTAACAACAATTCTCTCATATTCTTCTTTGTTCATTTTTTGATGTTCAGATACTCTTGTCTTTTCAGGTTTTTTGAATCGTAAGTAATAATCACTAATTGCACTTCCGTACGGCATAGCAACACCAGCTTCGGAGACTCTCTTATTTGGCTGATAGAGAATTTTTTCGAAAACGAAACCAGAATATGCGCCAGCTTTGATAACTGAATTCCAAACATTAATTTCTCTGTTATGGAAAGTTAGGGTCAGATAACGCCCAGGCTTTAATACTTTGTAAATTTCCCTCAACGCCTTGGTAAGTAGATTATGATATCTCTCAAAGTCTTTTTTGTGTTCAATTGTTATTTCATCTTGATATGGGATTTCAAATTTTGAATTGTTATGTTTTAACCAGACTGCCCAGAGACTACTTAAACTAAAATATTGAATGAGTCCGCCATAAGGTGGATCGGTCAATACATAATCCACACTATTTTCGGGAATACTCCTCGATAAATCCAGGGCATCAATTGTTAAAATCAGTAAATTTTTGTCTTTTTTATTATCTGCTAATTCCTGAAAATTCTTCGCTATTTTAACTTTGCTAGCAAGTAATTTTTCTGAAGATTTCTTTGCTTTAATAACTCCTTGCCTATCTTCCACCGCTCGCTGAAAAAGTATCACTGGGTTCTGCTCCATATGTCTTTTTGGCAAAATAAATGCAGGTCTTCCCCAGCTTCCAGAATCAGGTCTTTTGCTTTTTGGTCTTCTTGCAGAAACCATAATCGTAACAAGATGTATCATTGAAATAAAAGCAAATTTCAAAAAATCTTTTACTTCTTCGTCATAAATATCTTCAATCTCTTTGTATAAAAACGAAAGCAAATAGAGAGTCCTATTAGTCCAAAGTTTGTAATACTGATCACCAATTCCTTTACGAACAGATTTGAAAAAATCTGTCTTTGGAAATTCATCCCTTGGATACCAAAAAGGAATTTTTAAACTGTCTGATTTTTTGATAATTTGCTTATCAAAATCATCGGGACTTTTCCCTTGAATACCCTTAACACAAGAACATTCATACCTTATAAGTATCGGTGTGTCGCCATCCCAATGAACTCCTGTAGTCCTAGTAATACTTCCACATTTTTCGCATTTTGTAATAAAGACACCAATATCCTTTTCTTTTTTAACAAGTTTTTCCAAAATTTCGCTATAATATTTCCCGAACTTTGAATAGTTAAGTGGTTTGGCTAACATCCCAATCATAAAAGTAGAAATGGGATTAAGATCTACCGCAACCGCTTTTCTTTTTATCTGTACAGCTTCTAATGGAGTAATACCACTGCCAGCAAATGCGTCTAACACAATTTCGTTTTCTTCTGTATAGTTTTCTATATACTTCTTAAAAATATTGTGTGGTTTTTTACCCCAATATTTTAAAGACTTATACATCATTGGGCGCGTAGATTCTACAAGGGCATAATTAATATGCTTTTTGTTTTGAAATGGGTCAGTGATGGTTATCTTGTTTTCTTTTTTTGACATACTGCTATGTGAAATAAATTCGTTTTGCGATTTCAAACGCCACGGCAATTTTAATAATTTTTGCTTCTTTTATTCCTTTGATTTTCATAAATTCATCCAAACGTTTACCTGCTAATCCCTTAAGGTCTTTATATTCAAGCAGCATTTCTTCTGCTATATCTAAAGCAGATTTTCCTTTGAGACCATGACCAATTAAAATTGCCAAAAGTTCTTTATCAGACAAAGATTCTGGCCCAAATTTTAATAATTTTTCTCTTGGTCTTTGATCTTCTGGTAAATCTTTGATTCTTGTCATATATTTTTATTTAATCAATTCCTCAACCTCAATCACTAGTCCCTTCGTCCATCTCACTAGTTTCATTATAAAAAAACTTAGAGGAGATTGATTGAATATATTTTTTAAATATATCTTTCATGTTATGTTTTTATAATATTTTTATTTTTTTAATTCAGAGGCATTATCCTTAAAATGACATAAATTAAGGACAGTTCTCTTGAGCCATAAATCTTACTTTAATCATACCTTTATGGCTGTTTTTGGTCAATCAAAAAACCGCCTAAAAGGTGGTTTTTATCCAATTAATTCTTGCTCAATTTTCTCTAATTCTTCTTTAGTTTGTGTATCCGCCTTCGACATAGAATTATTTAAAACATTCCTCAAAAAGATATTCTTTAATTCCAAAGTAAATGTTTAATTATTTTAATTATACCTATTTTTATCTTCTTTGACAACACACTAAAAAAGCACAATCATACCCTATTAACAAGTGAAAAAACTATAAAAATATGTCAATTTCTGCTAAAATAAAAGTAATGCTTTTAAAAAGAAGATTAGTTAAATATATTGATGAGTTTCTGGATAACAATTCAGAGTTTTCTGATAGTGTAATACAAACTATGGATGAAATTGGAATACCTGCCAAACTAATAATGAAAAGATTTATGATTAAAGAAAATATAGGAAAACGGAAAATGATAAAACTTATTATTGATTGTAAAGATGATAACTATATTGAAGTGAAAAAACTGACTATCCGAGTAACCAATAAAGGGAGAATGTTTATTAAGCGTTATGTCTTTTTTGGTAAGGCATTGGAACAAATGAATATAAGTGCTGTATATATATTGTTTCTTATAGCTGGAATAATAATTGGTTTCATTATTACTTATATTATCATTCCACTTATTAAGCTAATAAAATGAAATACACTATTAAACATTTACAAAGAGATTTCCCTAATGATGATGTCTGTCTAGACTATATCTTTAGAAATAGGTTTCCTGAATAGCTTTACTTAGGAGATTTAGAAACTTTTTTTGGTTGGTTTATTCATAAGTTAATTATACACAATATTAACATTGACTCCAAAAACAACAAATGTTAATATATTAGGAATGCCCTAATAAAATAGGGTTTTTAATTTTAAAACAAAAACACTCCTGTCGTTGAAAATAAGAGTGTCTTTGTTTGAGATGTTGGAGAGGTTAACCGAAATGGTATCGGCTTCGTCTTATAAGCGATTAAGCACTGAAATGCTTTGAGGGTTCGAATCCCTCCCTCTCCGCAATTTTTTTCTCTTTTTCTATCTTAGCATTTTTTGTTAATCCCGTCATTCTTTGTTAATACTAAACTGGGGATAACTCAATTTGCTAAATAGGCTAACACTCTATCATATATATTAATTTTGTCAATTGTTAAAGGTCGAATGTAAAATATCAATAATAAAGAAAGATAAAAATATGACTTCTAAAGAATTAATGAAAGAATATTTTAATGGTGGTAATGCTATCAACATCCCTTATTCTGCTATAAAAGAGGCGCTTAAACAAATTAAAGAAATAGGTGATGAACTAGATAAAGAAAGAGAAGGGAAGAATCAAAGTGGCGGAGTTTATCCTAAACCAGGTCGTATAAATCCTGGAAGATAATACTAATCCCTTTTTTTAGGACTAATGCTTGGGACTTTTTTAAGACCAAGCATTTTTCTTAATTCATTTCTAGTAATAATCTTACCAGAAATAAGCTGATATAATTTGTCAGCATTTTCTATGGATTTTTTTATTTTTAATCCAGAGGCATCGTCCTTAAAATGACGTCCTTGCTTCGCAAGAAGCATCATTTTGAAGGACAAGCCTCTTAAATGTGTCAGAAGATATTACAAAATACAAAAATCCCCGATGTTTCGGGGAATTTTTAATCTTGGGTGCCTAGAGGGAGTTGAACCCTCGATACCTCTTCCACAAAGAGGAGTTTTACCGCTAAACTATAGGCACCATATGGTACGCCTGGAGGGATTTGAACCCCCGACCTAAGGATTAGAAATCCTTTGCTCTGTCCACTGAGCTACAGGCGCTTGATCCATAAAACCATAACAGAAAATTATAAAAAAGTCAAAATTAATCATTGAAAGGATCGTAATATTGAGTTTTTCTAACACGAGAAAGATTCTCTTCACGTTCATTAATATCAGATAGAACTTTCTCCAGAGTTTCCTGATCAATAACTATTTTTTCAATATTTAATTCTGTCTGAGTTTCCATAGCAAGATGGACATATTGATAATATACAAAGATATTAATACATATTAAAGAAGCAAAAAATATTCCTAAAATAATCGGGTAATGTTTTCTTAAAAAATTATAGATATTAATTAATATTGATATTCTTTCCATGTTCCTCTATTGAGTATAAACTTTAATACTTAAAATGGTCTCTAAATCGCCTTCTTCTTTAGCTAATCTTTTAATTGTCAAATTATCTATTTTTATTAACCTATAAGGCGGGTAAGGAATGTTCTCTAAATTGGCCAGAAAATCAAGCGATTTTGAGAAACTGCCCCAAAGATAAATATTAAGCGTGAGATAGGATGATTCTTTTTCGTCCGACGGATTAGAACTAACTGATTTAATTTCAAAAGAATTGTTGGTTTTCTTAGCAACTGTTTCTAAGTTAGTAATAAATCCAACTGTTTCTTCTGGATCAAGAAAGGCTTTCTCAAGAGACAGCAAATCCGGCTGGTTATCTTTATAATTCTTTCTCAATTCTTTAAGCAAGGAAATTCTTTGTTCTAATTTAGACAAAATTTCCTGGTTATTAAAACATTCTTTAGAGGCAATGCTTATTCTATTTATCAAGGGGTAAATAATCAATCCAACAAAAACAGCCAGGCCAGCTAAGCCAATAGATAAAGATAAAAAAAGTTTTTTTTGAGCAGTTAACATTTATTTAACAGGTGAAAAGCTAAAGCTAAAATCTATATCTTTCTGTTTAATTAAATTAGATAAAGGAGATTTTATTTCAACAAAAGATGTACTTTTTTCTAATGATTCCTGAAACAAAAGAAGAGTGTCTCTTTTATCAGCCCAGCCAGATATATTAATACGATTAGTGTCTGTTTGGCTGGAAAAACTATTTAAATAAATTCCATTGGGAACAATTTGAGCTAATTCCTCTAAAATAGGAGTCCAGACAATCAAATCTCTTTCTTTAATAAAAACTTTATTGATTTGCTGGTTAGCCTGTTTAATATTTTCCTCTGTTTCCATTAAAGACTGGTTTTCTTTATTCCCTTTTTTATCTTCTATCAATAAACTCTGAGTTTTTAAAAAAATAACCAAACAAAAATATGTACTTGCTAAAAGAAGGCTAAAAATAATTAAAATAAATAAAAGATAAACGCCAAAAGAAACAATAAGATAATTAAAATCAGATAATTCTATTTCTTTTTTTTCTTTTGGCGGCAATAAATTAAGTTTAATCATAAGGCCTTAAAGCTAATCCTAATGCAGTTGCATAAGTTAATGGTTTTTTAAGTTCCTTGGCAATAATTCTCTTTTCCTTTTTGTCTAAAGGAATATTAATCAAAGGATCGCCTATTTCAATTGGCAAATCTAATTTTTCATTTAAAAAAGAAGGCAAATTTAATAAAAAAGAGTCTCCTCCACAAAGCAAAACTCTTTTAATTCTGCTGTCACGGCTATTCACATGTGAATGATTATGATAAAAAGAAATATAATCTTTAATTTTTTTAGCCAAGTCATTAATAATTGGCTCTAGAGCGTGATAAACTTTTTTATCCTTATTTTTATCTAACCCAACTTTAACTTTCAATTGATTAGCCTTTTTTGTATCAACTTTTAATTCTTTTATAATCGCCTTATTAAAAAGATTGCCGGAAATATTAACATGAGAAGTAAAGCAAATAGTTGAATTAGAAAAAATAACAAAATTAGTCCCACTAGCCCCTAAGTCAACAATAACTGTAGGAGTAGAATCATTAGGGACAATTAAACTTCTAACAACAGCCACTGATTCTGGTTCAAGAGTAATTGGCTTTAGGCCGCTTTTTATTAAAAGGTTTAGATAACTTTCAACTAATTTTCGCGGACTAGCAGCAATTAAAATATCTATCTGATTTGAATTATTTTTTGGCAAGCTAATCACCTGCCAGCTTAAATATACTTCATCAATGCTCAGGGGAATATGAGCCTCTGCTTCCCATTTAACTGCCTTATCAATCTCCTCTTTTTTCATTTTCGGCAGCTGGATTATACGGATAAAAACTCTCTCTTCAGGTAAATTGCAAATAACCCGTTTCCCTTGAAGAGTCGTTTTGTTTGTTTTTTTAAGGGTCTCTTTAAGAATAAAAGATAACTCTTTTTCTTTTTTTATGTCTCCATCTTCAATTAGCCCAGCTGGAATATCTTTTTTAATAAAACTTGATAAATACAATTTTCCTTTTTTCTTTCTAAATTGAACAATCTTAAAAGAAAGATTGCTTAAATCTAATCCAAAACATGGTTTTTTATAGAAATCAAACATATATTTTATTCTATCATTTTTCTTTTGTTCAGCCAAGCTGTTAATAAAACTCCTAGGGTATCAATGGTTATATCATTAAAAGACGGCTCTCTCCCTGGAATAAAACTTTGGTGGTATTCATCAGAAAATGCATACAGAACTGACAGAATAATTGCTAAAAATAAAATCTTCTTTTTTGAGATATTATAATTTTTTAGAACCCTGATTAAAAGAAAAGTTAAAATAATATACTCCAAAAAATGAGCCATCTTGCCAAATAAAAATTCTGCTGTCTGAGGCAGGTCAGATTTTAAATCTGGCTGATGAGAAAGAAAGAAAATAAAACCAGCCCAAGCAAAAACCAAAATCCAATTTTGAATCTTTATTTTCATAAAAATCTTATTTCTTAAAATATTCTACAAACTTTGTTAATGGCTGGCTGTTTAAAATATCTTTTTTTTCTGCCCAGCCGCGGCGGGCTTGAGCAACGCCTAATTCCATCATTTTAAAATAATCAATATTATGTACGTCAGTGCCAATAGTCATTTTGACTCCGGCTTCTTTGGCAAGACGGATATTAGTATCTTTTAAATCTAAACGGCTGGCATGAGCATTGATTTCTAAAGCTGTTTTGTTTTCTTTGGCTTTTTTAAGAATTTTTTCAAAGTCTATCTTATAACCAGGCCTTTTGTTAATAACCCGTCCTGTAGGGTGAGCAATTACGTCTACATTAGGATTCTCTATTGCCTTGATTATTCGCTGAGTCATTTTATCTCTATCCATTTTGAATCCAAAATGCACTGCGCCTAAAACAAAATCTAATTTAGACAAAACTTCATCTTTAATGAATAAGCTTCCGTCTGATTTAATGTCAACTTCTATTCCTTTTAATACTTTAATTCCTTTAATTTTTTTATTAACCCTGTCTATTTCAGCCATCTGCTTTAAAATTTGTTTTTCATCCAAACCATGAATTATTCCTAATGGACTGGCATGGTCAGTAATAATTAAATATTCATAACCAATTCTTCTCGCTATTTTAGCCAGACCTTCAATTGTTTCTGTTCCATCGCTCCAATCGCTGTGGCAATGACATTCTCCTTTAATATCATTATAGCCAATTAGTTTTGGCAATTGATCATCCAAAGCAGCTTCAATTTCACCGCTATTAGTTCTTAATTCTGGTTCAATGTATGGAAGATTGATTGAATTATAGACCTCTTTCTCGTTTTTGCCAGCTATTTGTTTTCCTTTTTTATTATAAACACCATATTCATTTAATTTTAAACCTTTTTTCTTGGCTATTTTTCGCAAAGCAATATTATGGTCCTTGCTCCCTGTAAAATATTGTAGAGCAGCGCCAAAATTTTGTTTCTTAACTATTCTTAAATCCGCGTCAAAGCCCTGTTTAAAATGAACCGACGACTTAGTCATTCCTTTGGCCCAAACTTTAACTATTCCAGGCATTTGAATAAAAAAATCCATAATTTTGCCTGGCTTTGAAGAAATTACCAGAATATCAATATCTCCGACTGTCTCTTTCATGCGCCTAATTGACCCAGCCGGGCATATTTTTTTCACTTCTGGCATTTTCTTAAAATTACTTACAATTTTACGGACTATGGGTAAAATAGCGCCTAATAAGAATCTGCCCTTGTTTTGTTTAGCTAGGACAATACTTTGCAAAATATTTTTCTCGCTTTTTTCTCCAAATCCATCTAATTTTCCTATTTTGCCTGAAACAGCTGCTTTTTCTAAATCTTTAAAATTTTTAATTTTTAATTTCTGGTAAAGAATTTTTATTCTCTTAGCCCCTAATCCTTGAACAGTCATTAATGATTCCAAGTCAATTGGACATTCTTTTTTAAGTTTTTGATAGGCCTTAATTTTGCCAGTTTTAATAAATTCCTCAATTTTTTTGCCAATTGCCTGGCCAATGCCGGGAATCTTTTTCAATTCATTGACTCCGCCTTTTTCATAAATAATTTCAATATCTTCTTTTAATGAATCTAAAACCCGGGCCGCCTTATTATACGCCCGAGATTTAAAAAAAGAGTCTTCCTTTATTTCAATAAAATCAGCCATTTGATAAAAAATTTGAGCTATTTCTAGGTTTTTCATTTAATTTAATTCATTTTATTGTTGGAATATGCGGAATCTCTTTATCTTTAGAACATATCTTTTTATAAATCAAAACAGGTAAAGCAGCGCTTAATAGAACCAAAATTAAAACACCAATAAAAAGAACATTAAAGCCAAAGCGATTTGCAATCATACCTCCTAATCCTCCTGCTATTCCTGTGCCTATGCCTATTAAAGCAGCTCTAGTACTCCAATCAAATGCCTCTCTGTTCTTATCAATATGCCTTGTAAAAATAGCTCCGTAAGCGGCTATATTCATACTCATGCCAAAGGCATAAAATATATGGAAAAAATAAATATGCCAAGTTAATGAAGATATCATATATCCAAAAACAGCTCCGGCTGCTAAAAGATTGCCAATGATAATAAAATAGAGATCATCTTTTTCACCGTGGTTTTTATCCAAATAATGGCCAAAAGGCACCACAGTCAAAGAAATAATAATCCAATATATAGCTGCAACATAACCAGCAAATTCAATGTTTCCGCCTTTTATATTTTCAATCAAAAAAATAGCGAAAATAGGAGTTATGAACCCGAAGCCAGAAGCCAAAGCCACATCTGAAAAGATTAAAATTTTAATTACTTTATTAATTGACTGCATAATCTTATTATAAATTCCTTGCCCAAGGATGACAAGTAGAAAGCTGTTTCATTCCTAGCCAAATACCTTTTAAAATCCCGTATTTTTCTATTGATTGATATGTATATTCAGAACAGGTTGGATAATGTCGGCATTGGCCTAAAAGCCGGAGAATAGGAAAATATCCATGATCCGGAGATATGGTTTTCTGATATATTTTTATTAGTAATAAAATAACGAATTTCATTTAATTAATTCCTTATATTATATTATATCATTAAGAGAAAATTAAAAAGGTCTCTTGGAATAATCTTTATCTATTCCAAAAGACCTCGTTTGAAAAGTTAGGGATATTTCTTTTTCAGAATGTTAACCAAGCTAACTTGATACATTAGAACACCGGCCTCTACTTTAAATTCCTCCTGACAAATATTACAGAAGAATTTGATCATTTGATGGGTAAGTGCCCGAGAAGGAACATTGAGGCTAACTTTCATCTCTTTAAAAGAAATATTACTCTTTTGACATCCAGGACATCTATATTCCTTTATTTCATTCTCTGCTGTCATTTTACCCTCCTTTCCGCCAATCCTTTGACCAGTGTGTATAACCTAAAATTGTTTGCTGTTTTTGAAAAATAAGAGCAATTAGAGCTACACGAATCCATACGCCATTTCTTGGCTGCCTCCAGAAGACCACTCTCTTATCTCTAGAATAACTAACCTCTTGGTCTATTTCGTCTCTTTTTGGAAGAGGATGCATTAAGACAGCATCTTTCTTCATCAGCTTTAAATACTCTTTCTTGAATTTATATTTAGGATCAACTGGTTCAGGAATTTTCTTGGTTTGACCATTTTTTTCATTCCATTCATCCTGGATGCGAGTCATATAAATTGCATCAGCCAAAGGAATTATTTCTTCTAAATTATCCTCTTCTAAATAAGTAATATTATGACTGGTGAGAAAATCTTTAATGTCTTTTCCCATTCTTAAATGGGACGGCGAAACAAAAATCAGTTTCATATCATGGTAATTTTTCATCAAATAAGATAAGGAGCGGACAGTTCTGCCTCTTTTCAAGTCGCCGCACATAACTATTGTCCGGCCATCAATCTTTCCATCAAAAGATTTATGCAAAGTATAGATATCAGTTAGGGCTTGGGTAGGGTGCTGGTCTTTGCCAGAGCCAGCATTGATAATTGGAATACGGCGGTCAGATTTATTCAATACCCAGGCGCCTTTTTCAACGGCTTGCTTCTCTGGATACCTCATAATTATCAAGTCAACATAGCTACTAAAGGTTCTGATAGAGTCCTCTAGCGTTTCGCCCTTAGCTTCAGAGGAAACGCTTGGGTCGCGAATATCCCGGATACTCATACCTAAAGTTTCTTGGGCTGTTTCAAAGGAGAGGAATGTTCGGCTGCTTGGCTGATAAAAGAAATTAAGAGCATGAGTGCCAGAGAGTAATTTTCTTAAAAATTTCACTCCTTCTTGTTTATTTTTATTAATAGTTCTGGCTCTTTCAGCTATTTGGCAAAGAAGATCCAAATTTTCTCGGTTAAACTGCTGGGCAAATAAAACATGAAAGGGATTGCCAGTATGCAAATTGTTAAGAAAAATAATTTTCTCCTTTTCTTCCATAGCAACAAATTTCTGCCAGCTCATCTTATGAGCCATTTCTTCTATTTCTTGGCTATTCATTTATTCCCTCCATTATTATATTGTTAAGGTCGTTTATTTTTCTGAAATCTAACAAATTAATTGATAATTGTCAATTATATCTTCTTAATGAAAAACCTCGGCCGTAAAGACATATAAATCTACATCATCATTTTTCCAGCAGTCCCAGGACAAACCGGCTTTTTGAGAACATAGTTCGCCCATAAATTTATCCAAATCCCAGTTATTTTCTGTAGCTACCTGGGGTAGAAAAACCCCTGAATAAAGGCCTTGTCTTATTTGAACACCGTGTTTGCCAAGTTCTATTTGACGCCAATCATTTATTTTTCTCAATGGGCTTAAAACAGAAATTTCATATTCTAAATCATTTAATTCATCCGCTTGAACTGGAGTAAAACGGCTATCTTGAACAGCAGCAGAAATTGCCATCTGGGAAACTACTTGAGACAAAGGAATATCTGGTTCAAACCGGCCAATACAGCCACGCAATTGGCCATTTTTCTTCAAAGTAACAAAAGCACCCAAATTCTCGTTTAATAAAGAATCTTCTATTTCAAAATCAGACATCTTTTCTTCTTTAACATATTTTTCTACTGATGCTCTGGCAATTTCTAAAAGCTTATTTTTTTGTTCAAAATTAAGTTCAAATGCAGAATCCTTATTATCCCACATAAAAGCAAAAGAAGAATATCCAACTACTCGTAATGGGTCTCCAAAATCCAGGTCGCCAGAATTAACGTATTTCAAAAACTTAATTTCTGAATTATCCATTTTCCCTGCTATTTTTATAACTGCTTCCACGGCTTTTTGAGCGCATAAACAAGTATTTAAATTATCAATATTCTCTTTTTCTAATTTACTGATTGTATTTTGCAAATTAGTAATTTTTCCAGTTAGAATTGCGTCAATAACTTTCTTGTCAGCATAATTTGCCTTTTCATAACTTGGATAATGAGACATATCTGAACTGGCAATAATTAAAGTTTTATCATCTGTATATTTAGATAATGCATTGCTAATTTCTTCTAAATCATTTTCGCTTAATTCGTGACCAATTAAAATAGGTAAAAGCTTAAATTTCTTTAAAACAGTTTGCAAAAAAGGAACTTCCACTTCTAAAGAATGTTCTGGTTTATGAGTGCTGGAATCAACCTTAAATAAAGAACTTTCTTTTATTAAGGCATCTTGCAAACCAATATCTAAATCTACTTGGCCCAAAGGCGTTTGCCATGCATCATTGCCATCAATAATTACTCCATTTAAATGAAAATTATGGCTGCAGCCAATCAAAATTACTTTCTTGATGTCTTGTCCTTGGATTGCCTTAAATCCATAAGCTGCCACTCCTCCAGAATAAACATAACCAGCATGCGGCATAATCAAGGCCCTAACTGGCTTTTTTATTTCAAGCAGTTCTGCTTCATTCAAAAACTGGCTAATCATTTGAGCCAGTTCTTCTTTGTTCTCTGGATAAAATTGCCCTTCAACAGCTGGCTCACGAACAGTTTTTTCTTTTTGTTCTTTATTTTGTTCTTGATTATTCATAGTTTCATTCCTTCTATTATTATAACTAAAATTAAAAATAACCAAAACCCTTTCATGTTAAAACAAACTGGATTGTTTTGAAAAATTATCTCGTTCTTTGTCTTTGAAAATTTCAATTTTACCAAATTCTCCGTCATATCCAGGCTCAATATGGACCTTGTCTTGACGAACCCTTTTTACTCCTTCAGCAATTTCAGCTGAACTAACTCCTTTTATTTGTTCAATGTCAATTTCTAAAAGTATTTTAAATTCAGAGCCAAAATGCTTGATCAAATTCTTGTACTCTTCCCTAACAGCCTTGCTAGATACTCCTATATTTTTTGCATCAGCAATAATTTCTTCTAAAGGAATTAAATGTTTAAAAGGAATGGTCTTATTTGGCTTTTCTCCTTTTTCTCTGTCAGACAAATCATCAATTCTATGAGAAACGCCAATAGTTAATGGCTTTTTGCATTTAGGACAAATATTATTTATTTTTTTAGCCTGCTTTGGAGTCAAGCAGACATTGCATTTACGATGCCCATCATAATAATATTTGCCCTCTTGAGGAAAAAACTCAATTGTTTCTAAGAATTTTTTAGGATCTCTGCTTTTAATTGCTTCTTTCATATCTAAATAACTTAACCCAGTATCAAAAATATTTGCTTCCCTGCCAATTTTGCTAGGACTATGCGCGTCTGAATTACTAACTAAAGTAATCTTGTCTAATGCCTGCCATTGCCAATTCATTTCTGGATCGCTAGATAATCCTGTTTCTCCAGCATAAATATATTTAGAATATTCTTCAAAACATTCTTCCAAAGAATCAAATCCAGAGTTAGCTCCAAATAAACCAAACCAGGGAGTCCAAATATGAGCAGGGATAACCATACAATCTTCAGAAGTATTAAAAGCTATTTTAGCCAACTCTTTAGCATCTAATCCTAAAATTGGCCTTCCATCTGATTTAAGATTGCCAATCCAGCCCAAACGAGTATTTATTTTTTCCACTGTTTTAAAATCAGGAGCTAGAATAATAATATGGATTTTTCTAGTTCGATTATTTTTCGAATAAATACAGCTTATTTCACTAGTTAGTAAGAAACGTATTTTTCTATCTTCTTTGCTATTATTTCCATTATCAGGCATCCAATCATTATCTAAAATGGAAGAACGAGTTGATTTCTTTAATTTTAAAAAACCAGGTTCAGCCGGTTCAAGCTTTGTTTTAAGCTCTTTTAGCCAGAGAGGATGGGTAAAATCGCCAGTCCCCATGACTTTAATTCCCTTAATTTTGGCCCACTTATTAAGGTGATCAATGTCCATATCCTTAGAAGTAGCCCGTGAATATTTAGAATGAATATGTAAATCAGCAATAAAACGCATAGTAATAATTAATAAAAGCGGCTAGCTTTCATTATACCCAAAACTAACCAGAACATCAATTGACCTTGCTGAAGCGTCCAGAAAAAATGGTCAAATAAGGCAATAAACAAAAAAGAAAAGACAAGTAATAAGAGAAAACCTTCTTGGCGATTGATTTTTCTCAATAATTGAAAAATAAAAAATAGAAATAAAAATAATCCTATCAGTCCTGTTTCGCTAGCAATTAATAAATATACATTATGAACTGGCTGATGGATCCAAGACGATAGCAAATTAATCATTTGCCTAATTTCCCAAACAAAATTACCTATGCCTATTCCTAATAAAGGACAGTCCTTAATAATAGAAAAGGCAGCTTGAGTATAAAAAACACGCAGACCAATTGATTGTTCAGTCAGGGAAACAGAAAAACGCGAAGAAATTTCCGACCAGGCCGGAACAATGAACAAAGAACAATAAACAATGAACAATAAAAAAATTGAGATAATTTTTTTGGAAAATTGTTTGTCTTTTATTTTTTGAGATTGCCAGAATATAAAAATAAAATAGATTAAGCTGGACAATAAAAAAGTAAAGATAATAATTCTGGAAAAAGTAAGCCAGAGGGCAGTAAGCAATGAACAATAAACAATGAGCAACGAACAATAACCCAAAAAGGAATGTTTTTTACTTAGCCAGAGAAAATAAAAACAAAAAATACTCAAGACAAGAGAAGCAGCTAAAACATTAGGATGAGGAAAAGTTCCGTATACACGAACAATTTTTGTCCCATTAACAATGATTTTAGCTATGCCATCTATCTCTATTCCTAAAGGGCTTTCTGCTAAAAATTTTAACCCCAAACTCTTTTGCTGAATATATTGACTAATAGCAATGATAGATTGGCATAAACCGCTAGCAATAAAAACATAAGCCAATTTTTTAAAATTGAGGAGTTGTTTAAAATTATATTTTAAATAAAAAAACAAGCCAGTCATTTCTAGAAGTTTAAACCAATGATAAAAACCTAGCTGAATATTATTTGCCCGAATTAGTGAGATAGAACTGATAATTAAAAAAAACACCAGCCAAAAACTGGGTTTTTTTATAATCATTTGAAATGAAAATGGGTTCTTAAAAAATCGTTGTTTTCTTATCCGCCAGAACCAAAGAAAAAAGATTAAAATAAGCAGAACATCAGTTAAATAAAGATAAGCGCTAGTCCATTCATTAAAGCTATCTCCCCATTGATAAAATATTTTCCGCGTTTGAAAAGGCAAACAGAAAATCAAAAAATAAAAAAGAATTTTTTCTAAATAAATTAGCATAATTCTTCTTTGACCACTTCCCTATCATCCCAAGGTATCTTTTTATTATTAGCGACACATATCCACGGTTCACATCCCTTGCCAGTAATAATAACCAAATCTCCCTGATTAGCTAAGCTAATCGCTTTTTTAATTGCTTTTCTTCTGTCTAAAATTATCTCAAATGGAGCTTTATTTTTAATTCCTTTTTTAATTTCAGATAAAATCCGGCTTGGATCTTCATCATACGGATCCTCATTGGTTAAAATAATATAATCACAATATTTAGCAGCAATCTTGCCTAATTCTGGTCTTTTCCATTTGTCTCGTCCCCCGCCAGCCGCTCCTAAAACGCCTATTAAACGGCCAGACACTATCTGTTTAGCTACTTGATAAACCTTTTCCAAGGCATCAGGAGTATGAGCATAATCAACTATTATTGTAAATGGTTCTTTAATAATAAATTCCATCCGGCCAGGAATACTTTTTATATTTTCTAGAGCCAATTTTATTTTATTAAAAGACACTCCTTCTGCTTGAGCCGCAAACATAGCGGCCAAAGCATTAGAAATATTAAATTGGCCTAAAATATTTAACTTGAATTTTACTTCAGAATTTATAGTATAGCCAATCTTTTTTTTGGCGGGAAATTTCATAAAATAATCAGCTGATGGATCGTCTAAATTGACAATAATCTTTCCATTATTTTTTAACGCTTGGAAAAGCTTACCCTTGGCTTTTTTATAATTCTCAAATCCTCCGTGGGATTCTAAATGTTCAGGCGTTAAATTAGTAAAAATTATTGAATCAAAGCCAATGAATTTATGACGATACTGTTTAATCCCTTCTGAAGTTACTTCTAAAACCGCATACTGACATTTAGATTGAACAGCTTGTTGTAAAAACTTCTGGATTTTTAACCTGCCTGGCATAGTCATTTTTAAATTATTTGGCCAGACCTTATTTTTAATTTTAAATTGAATTGAAGAAAGAGCAGCCACCTTATAACCAGCTTGTTCTAAAATTCGGCTAATCAAAAAAACAACCGTGGATTTGCCATTAGTCCCGGTCACGCCAATCACTTTCAGTTTTTTAGAAGGGAATCCATAAATAATTGCCCCTAAAAAAGCCCATACAAAATGATACCAATTCAACAAAAAATTAGGTATTATTCTTTTTAAGAAGTTTTTCATGAAATCTTTCTGGCTAAGTTATAAATTTTGTACCACAATGGCTGAAAAATTAGGTCGAAAGCGCCGGGATGTGTAATTTCTTGACCATTAAACCCTTTTTTGAAACGGGTTACTCCAGGCCATTTTTTTTCATTAATTCCCCAAAAATCATAATGTTTAAAACCAAGCTCTTTGGCTTGTAGAATTGTTTGCCATTGCAATAAATAAGGAGCCATTAAATTACGAAAATTATAATCAGAAGCGCCGTGTAAATAAACAACTGTCTGCCCAAAAAAACAAACCAGATTAGCAGAAATAACTTTATTTTTGTATTTAGCTAAAATTAATCTGATTATTCCTTGTTTTCCTAAAACTTCTATCATTTTCTTATAATATCCTTGGTCATGAATATGAAAATTATCCCTTTTAGCAGTTTCTTTTGATAATCTTAAAAAATCATCTATTTTTTTATTTGATTCTTCAATCGCTATTCCTTTTCTCTTTGCTAATTTAATATTATATCTTGTTTTCTGATGCATCTGTTCTAATAATTTCTGCTCTGGTTTTGTAATATCTAAAATTATTGTTTTTGACGGCTGTATCTGTTTTTGGGATTGCTTAAAGGTCAGACCTTTTTCAAAAAGGTCTGACCTTGGTAATCTGTCTGGCTCTATCTTAAAAAAAACACTCTTTTCTTCTTGGACTATTCCCTTAATCTCTTCTAAAAAACTCTTTATGTTGTCTTCTGTGACCAATCCCATTGGACAATATAAATAATTTTTATTCAAAGGCAAATCGTATTTAATTACTAATGCTTTTAAATTATCTGTCTGTATTCGCCATATTTTTCGGTTTAATGATTCTTGAAATTCTCCCCATTGCCAAGATTGCAAAAAGGAACCATTGTTTTTAATAACAAACTGATCCCATTGATTTTTATCCATATTTTTTATTTCCCTAAAACCTTCAACGCCTCTTTGATTCTATTGGTTGTCCCTTTTGTTTTCCCAGAAACTTGTTTTAAAGCTTCTCTGGCCTGGCGATTTGTATAGCCCAAGCTCACTAAAGCATCAATTGATTCATCATCAGTCATTAATTTCTTAACATCATCTCCAGAAGCTAATATTTTACTGCTTAATTCTAAAATAACTCTTTCAGCTGTTTTTTTACCAATTCCAGAAACCTTAGTTAACAAGCTAACCTGGCCACTAGCAATAGAAGTTTTTAAATCTTTTAAAGAAGCAATTGATAAAACTGCTAAACCAGCCTTAGGCCCAATACCGCTAATAGAAATAAGCATTTCAAAAAAATCTAACTCTTCAAAGGATAAAAATCCATATAAATCTAAAATATTTTCTCTTGAGTAAAGATGAATAAATAATTTAGCATCTTCTCCTTTATCGCCTATTTTTTCCAAAACAGCAATTGGACAGAATATTTTATATCCTACTTCTCTTACATCAAGAATGACAAACTTATTTGTTTTTAATTCAATTTTTCCCTTTAATAAAGCAATCATATTTAAAATCCTACCATAAACTTGTAAAAAATAAAATATGGTGGTAATATACCAAATACTAGATACTAAATACTAAATACTAATTTCATGCCTATTATCAAATCAGCTAAAAAAGCTTTAAAACAAAGCCGTAAAAAACGGCTATTTAATCTTCACCAAAATGAAAAAATGAAATCTTCAGTCAAGCAGATTAAAAAATTAATTGCTGACAAAAAAACAGAAGACGCGATTAAGGCATTGCCCAGGACTTACAAAGCTATTGATAAAGCAGCTAAGCATAATGTTATAAGCGACAACACAGCTAGTAGAAAGAAATCTCGCTTAGCTATTGCTATCCACAAAATGGGGATTGACAATAAGAAATCTTCTTGATACTCTATTATTGTACTCATGAGTACGATCAAACAATTTAAGATTGATATAGAAAAAAGCAAAAAACTGCTCTTAGCAGCAGTTGTTTTATTTTGTATAAGCTTGTCTTTAGCTAATCCGGTCAAAGGCACGGAATCGATCCTAATCTCCTGCCTTAACAGAGATAAATCAGTTACTGTTGAGCAATCCACTGATGAATTAAATATACAGAACAATTTTGCCATTAATAAAAACTGTTTAGCGGTTAATACATTGGCTGGCTTAACCAATCAGTCAGATCCTTTAGATAATAACAACCAAGATGTATTGATAAACAGCAATTCTGCTTTAGCAACTCTGCAAGAAAATGCCTTTCTAAATCAGACCAGTCCCATTACTTTTATTACCCAAGAGCCAAGGAGTGGTTTAATTACTTATACTGTCCAAGAAAACGATACTCTTTCAAGCATTGCTGCTTCTTTCGGTATTAGCACATATACCTTGCTTTGGGCTAACAATCTTAAAGAAATCAGCATTATTCGGCCAGGCGATGAATTAACTGTTTTGCCAATTACTGGAGTACTGCATAGAGTTAAAGACGGACAAACAATTGGCTGGATTGCCAAATACTATGATGCAGAAACCGAAGAAATTATCGCTTTTAATGATTTGCCGGCTAATGGGACTATTCAAATTGGTGAAAAATTAATCATTCCAGACGGACAAATGCCAGCGCCTGTTGCTCCTAAAGCAACATACGTAGCAAGAATAAGCTATTCTGGATCAGGCACTGGAGTTAGCCACGGTTTCCCTTATGGCCAATGTACTTGGTATGTGTCTCAAAAGAGAATTGTCCCTTGGAGCGGCCATGCTAAGACCTGGCTGGCTAATTCAAGAGCTTATGGTTATAAGACTGGAACAGCTCCACAAGCTGGAGCTATTATTGTTACAAGAGAAAGCTGGTATGGCCATGTTGGTTATGTAGAAGCAGTTAAGGGCAATTGGGTCACTTTTTCAGAAATGAATCATCTTGGATGGGGAGTAAAGAGCGTTCGCACCATACACATTAACGATTCAGTTATTAGGGGATATATATACTAGAAATTTTTAAGAATTGTTCTCTTTGCCGCATTTTAAGCAAAGCCGTGCTTCTGGAATAACTTCTAATCGTTTTATTTCAATTTTTTTCTTACACTTTTCACATTGGCCATAAGCGCCTTTTTTTATTTTCTCTAATGCTTCTTCAATGTCTTTAAGTCTTGATTCCAAAGTATGCTCAATAGATAATAATTTTTCGTATTCTTCTATTTTCTCTGCGCTTTCGTCTTGATGAGAACGGTTCATGCCTAAAAAAGGAAAACGAGTCATCCAGTTCCCTTTTATATTAGGATCTTTCTTAGCAAAAAAGCTAAGATCTTTAGTTAATCTTTTTTTCTCCTGCTCTAATTTCTTTTTTAGTTTTTTCTGCAAGGCATTATTCATATGTTAATTGTATTATTATAAGAATATAATGTCAATAAAATTAAAAAAGCCAACTAATGTTGACTAAATTACAAAACTATGATATATTAGAGAGGCCTTAATACCTGATATGTATTACTTTAAGAGGTTCAAGGCCCCCCTTGTTTTCCTGTAAATCAAGCGCTATCGCGCTTTTTTTATATATATTATTCCTCCTGCGCAACAACAACCATGTTTTTTACAGAAAAGCTATTTCTCTTACTAGTTATTAGCTCTCGCGAGCTTAGTTAAAGAACTAAAAACTTTGCACATCAGTTAAAAATATAACTAGCAAAAGATTGTCCTTAAGAAACAGACTTCCAAGGACATTATCATTTTACTAATTTTAGACTACTCTTGTCAAGCTGTTTTATCCACAGCTTACTCACAATCAGTTTTCTATAATTAAATCTATGATTTTTTCTAAGGATTTTTGGGAATTGCTTAGAATAAAATACTCCTCTATTTGGGCATAAATATACATATCAGGCAAGCCAGAAGCAATAGAAAAAAGCGGAGTTAAAATAGTCTTTTTAGTTTGGCGGTAAATTTGCGAGGAAAAATTATAATCTTTTCTCAATTCAGGCTCAATTTGGCTTAAAAGCTGGCCAAAATCATTTAGAGGAATTTTATTTTCTAAAATAAAAACAAAAGGGAAAGATGTTTCAGAATTAGCTGGCATTAAGATAAAAGCGACTTGTTTTTTAAAGAATGGCTGAATATTTTCTTTAAAGTCTAGACTAGCCTCTTTAAAGCATTTATTTAGCTTGTTAATTGCTTTTTGCCCGTAGAAGTTATTTTCCCTTAAGAATTGACTAAAAGGATGAACCTGTGGATAAAGTTCTTGCTGATTAATTAGCCCGAAAAAAACAGCGTTTTCTGGTATTAAATCAGCAAAAGTCATTTTTTTAGAAGCAGAAAAACACCAGCCAAATACTAAAAATACAATTATTACAAACAGAAAAACACTAAAAAACAACCATTTTTTTAATGGCTGTTTTTGTTCTAATTCTGGCTCTGGTTCTCCTCGTAAGTTTAATTTTAAATCATCAGAAACTTGTCTATTTGAAGAACCTTTTTTAATTTGAATTTTCGCTACCATAGGAATTAATTTTCAGATGCAGGCATTAAAAGACTAATAATCGCATACATGCTCTCTTGAGAGGTAGTTAGAATTAGTTTATTGTCTGGTATGCCATAATCAATGCTCAACCCTGGATCAGGGAAATTAAGATAACGAATGGCAATATCCCTATAAATATTATCTTGAAATCCTTCTGTAAAAGCTGGTGGTATTTCTTCTATTAATAGAAGCGATTCTAAATCATTAGTCATTGTTATTTCCCAATCTTTTAAATTTGTCGCTAATGTCTCGCTTTGAGCGATTTTAATAACAAGTCCCAAACGGTTACCTTGAGTTTGTTTATATAAAAACAAAGTATAATTATCGCCTATGATTTCTGCTTCAGCAAAAGAACTGCTTATATTTTTTGGGATAACTAAGTTCAAAATACTAACTAAATCTAATAAATTAAGTATTTGGTTGTCTTTTTTAACAATTAAACGATTAACAATATTATTTTTTTCTAATTCTATAGCAGCAATTTTTTCGATAAGATTGTCCTGTTCTGTGAATTCAATTGTATTAGTGCTATGTATAGGCATAAGCGCTTCTGGAATAACTGGTTCAATTGGTTCAACTGGCTCACAATCTTGATGAATCTGACATTGATCTGTCCCTTCTCCGTTAATACTAATACATTGGGAATCTTGACATTCATAATGGGTAATTACTGGCAAAGGCGGAATCACCCGTAAATAATTCCACCAGTAAACAAAACCGCCAAGACCACCGGCAATTAAAACAATAATTGAAATAATCATGACCAGTTTCATTGGTTTTTTCTTGTCTTGAGGTTCTTC
>CAZYQY010000001.1:0-11700 GCA_964649795.1 uncultured Candidatus Saccharibacteria bacterium | reverse complement strand
CTTTGTTCGTTCTTTTTTATTTCTTCTTTTTTTGCTTCAGGTTCCTGCCTTATTTGTTGTACTACTTTCCCCCCTTCTTCTTCTTTTATCTTTTCCTGCTCTTTTTCTGGCATAGAGAATACAGGCAATCCTTCTGGCGGAGCGCCTTTTTTGCTCAATCTTTTAATGTCGCTAGCCATAGTGCGAATAACTGATTCTTCTTCTTTGTGTGGTTGATTAGATCCCTCCATATTTGTAAATCCTAAAACATGAAACATGAAACATGAATTGCAAGTTTCAAGTTCCAGCTTTTATGTTTCAAGATTTTTTAATGTTAATTTAATGCGACCAGAATCATCAATTTCTTTTACTTTAACTGGGATTGTCTGGCCTATTTTAAGGAAATCTTCTACGCGTTCAACTCTGTGATCAGCTAATTCTGATATATGGATTAATCCATCTTGACCAGGCAATATTTCAACAAAAGCGCCGAAATCAGTAATTTTAACCACTGTGCCTTGGAAAATTTCTCCTGTTTTGGGTTCTCTGGTTAAATTCTTAACCCAGGTAAAAGCTTCTTGCCCGCCTTGTTCATCAGCTGAAGTAATACTGACCAGACCATCATCTTCAATATCAATTTTAGCCCCAGTTTGGTCAGTAATCGCGTTAATCATTTTGCCGCCAGGTCCAATAACTTTTCCTATTTTATCCGGATCTATTTTAAGAGTCAAAATTCTAGGAGCAAAAGAAGAAAGTTCTGAATTTGGTTCTTTAATTGCCTGCTCCATTTCTTTTAAAATTGATAAGCGAGCTTTATTGGCTTGTTCAAATGTTTTTTTAAGAATATCCAAAGTGACTCCTTCTATTTTAACATCCATTTGGCATGCTGTCACCCCTATTTTTGTTCCTGCAATTTTACAGTCCATGTCTCCATAGTGATCTTCAGGACCTTGAATATCAGTCAAGATTCGGTAATTATCGTCTGATTCCATCATTAGTCCCATAGCAATACCGCTAATATGATTCTTAATTGGTATTCCAGCATCCATTAAAGCCAAGCTAGAACCGCTTACAGAAGCCATTGAAGAAGAACCATTAGAAGAAAGGATTTCTGAAACCAAACGGATAGTATAGGGAAATTTTTCTCTATCTGGGATTAAAGGCAATAAGGCTTTTTCTGCTAAAGCGCCATGGCCAATATCTCTTCTGCCAGGGCCATGGAAGCCGCCGGTTTCCCCAACGCAAAAACGGGGGAAATTATAATGATGCATAAAATATTTCTTTGTATCAATTTCCATACTGTCAATTATCTGATTGTCCCCAAGAGAACCTAATGTAATAACAGAAAGCGCCTGTGTCTCTCCTCTTTCAAACAGCCCTGATCCATGAGTACGAGGCAAGAAAGATACTTGACAATTAATCGGTCTTACTTGATCTAATTTACGGCCATCAGGCCTTTTCTCTTCTCCTTTTGGCGCTTTCAGAATATTTTGATGAACAATCTGGTCAATTTCTCGTTCAAAAATGTCTTTAATTACTCCTTGATTTTCACCCTGCTCATTATCTAATGCCAAAATTAATTCTTTTTCCAAAAGGAATAATCCCTTAGCTCTTTCTGTTTTCTCTGGGTTATAAATTGCCTGTTCTAATTTATCTCCAAGCCAATCCTTGATTTGTTTAACTAATTTTATATCAAATTCTTTAAGGCCTAAATCAATTTTGTCTGCCCCGACTTCTTTAATAATTTCTTTTTGCCATTGAATAATTTTTTTAAGATGAGGCTGAATAAATTCTATAGCTGATAAGATTGTTTGCTCAGGGACTTGATTAGCTCCTCCTTCTAACATATTAATTTTGTCTTCTTTCCCAGCAACAATTAAATCAATGTCGCTTTTTTCTCTGGATTGATAGGTTGGATTTAAAACCCATTCTTCATCAGAACGTCCTATTCTTAATCCAGCTACTGGCCCATTCCAAGGGATATCTGAAATACCTAAACACAAAGAAGCAGCTATTAAAGCAGGGATATCTGGATCATTCTCTTTATCAAAAGAAAGAACAGTTAAAACAACCTGTAAATCATTTCTGATTTTTTGATCAAATAAAGGACGGATAACCCGATCAACCATTCTTCCGGTAAGAATGGCTTCGTCTGAAGGACGGCCTTCTCTTTTCATAAAATGGCCGCTTTTTATCTTGCCAGCTGCATAAAATTTCTCTTCATAATCAACTGTTAAGGGCATATAATCCACATCTCTAAGGTCTTTATCTAAAACAGCTGTTGCTAAAATTACTGTTTGTCCATAAGAAACTAATACAGAACCGTTTGTTTGTTGCGCTAATTTACCAACTTCAACTTTTAGTTCTCTGCCTGCCAAATCTGTCTTAAATTTTTTGTAATTCATAAAAGATAATTCTGCTCCTCAGACTTTAGGCTCTATTAATAGCCTACCTGTCTAAGGACCAGAAAATTTAATTATTTTTTTATTAAGTATTTACTCGGGCTCTTGCTTAAATCAATAAAATCATCAGCTGCTTCAATTAATTTTGCTGAAGCGCTTTTAGCAAATGCCATTACTTCTGTTTGAATGCCTTTATTTAATTTGAGGTAATCAATCAAAGGCACAAAATCGCCATCACCAGTAATTAAAACGATTGCATCCATTTGTTCGGAAAGCTTTATCGCGTCAACAGCTATACCAACATCCCAATCGCCTTTTTTAACACCGCCTGGGAAAATTTGCAAATCCTTCATTTTTACTTCTAATCCAATTTTGCTTAAAGCGTCAAAAAAAGATTTTTCTTCTATGGTCTCTGTATTAATAACATAAGCAACAGATCTAATTAGTTTACGTCCAGCCACAGCTGTTTTCAAGACCTCCTTGAAATTGACTCTAGCTCTATAAATATTCTTGGCTGAATGATACATGTTTTGGACATCTATTAATACAGCCACTCGTTGTTCTTGATGTTTGATTATAGACATAATTTATTTATTTATTTCTTAAGCTTTAATTTTTTAATGACTTTTTTATACCTTTTTTCATCTTCTCCTTTTAAATAATCCAAAAGTTTTCTCCTGTGTGCAACCATTTTTAAAAGACCACGGCGTGAATGATTGTCCTTGGGATGTTTTTTAAGATGTCTGGCTAATTCGCTTATTTGATTGGTTAAAATAGCAACTTGAACATCTGAAGAGCCAGTATCTTTTTTATGCAACTTATACTCTTCAATTATTTTTGCTTTTTTGTTTGTTTTAAGCATTAAATTTATTGTATCAGATAAACAAAAAAAAGGCAAATTTTGCCTATTTTTTTCTAGTACGCCCATCAGGATTCGAACCTGAAACCAATTGCTTAAAAGGCAACTGCTCTACCATTGAGCTATGGGCGCATTTAAATTTTTTGGCGTCCTCGGGAGGATTCGAACCCCCAATAATGGTTCCGAAGACCATTGTGATATCCATTTCACCACAAGGACAATAATAGCACTTGACCTGAAATAATAGCATAAATACGACAAATAAACAAGGGCTTCTTTTTTTAAAAGAAGCCCCCATAAATCATATAGGAAGTGATCCACTCTGCCGTTACTGTATTGTTTTTTGTTCAAAGCCAGTCAAGCTAATTAAATTTTCGGGAGCTCTCTTAATAACTTCGCTCGCCTTGCTATTAATCCCCTTTTTCTCCATGTCTAAAAAATCTTTCAATTTTCTTTCTCTCTCGACCGCGCTTAATTTAGAAACTTTAAGCTCTTCAATAAAATTAGTAATCTCAAAAATATTTGGCATGTGGACAACCTCCTTTCTTTAATTAAAAGAACTAAAAACTTATTGATTCTGCATTTTATCCATGCTACAATTTTATCATAAAAACAAAAAAATGAAAATAAAATTATCCACAGAAATTAGAAACATCTTAAATAAATTAGAAAAAGCCAAATTTGAGGCCTATGTGGTTGGTGGTTGCTTGCGAGATATTTTACTAAATAAAAAACCCAAGGATTGGGACATTACAACTAAAGCTAATCCAGAACAAATTCAAAAAATATTCTCAGACAGTTTTTATCAAAATAATTTTGGTACAGTCACTGTTAAAACCAAAAGCAAGGAAAAAACCCTTCAAGAAATAGAAATTACCACTTTTAGAACCGAACAAAAATATACTGACAAGCGTCATCCTGACAAAATCAGTTTCACCTCAGACCTAAAAGAGGATTTATCCAGACGAGACTTTACTATTAATGCATTGGCTTTGGATAAAGCAGGAAAAATTGTTGATTTATTTGACGGACAAAAGGATTTAAAGAAAAAATTTATCCGGACCGTTAATAATGCCGAAGATCGTTTTAATGAAGACGCTTTAAGAATGTTAAGAGCTGTTAGATTGGCAATAGAACTAGATTTCGAAATAGAGAACAAAACTTTCAAAGCTATACAAAAAAACGCTAAATGGCTTCAAGCAATTGCCAAAGAAAGAATTCGCGATGAATTAATTAGAATTATTATAGCTGAAAGACCAGACCAGGGAATTGAACTATTAAAAGAAACCGGCTTGTTAAAACATATTATCCCGGAATTAGAAAAAGGTATTAATATTAGCCAAAATCGACATCATGTTTATACTATTTACCAGCATTTAGTTCTCTCTTTAAAATTTGCCGCTCAAAAAAAGTATGACTTAGATGTTCGCTTAGCAGCTTTATTTCACGACATTGCCAAACCTCAAACTAAAAGAGGCCAGGGCCCTGAATCCACTTTCTACAATCACGACCAGTTAGGAGCCAGATTTGCTGTTAATATTTTACAACGCCTTAAATTCCCTAAAAAAACTATTGAAAAAGTAGCTCTTTTAATTCGCAATCATATGTTTGTCTATGATGTTGAAGAAGTTACAGAAGCGGGAGTGCGTCGATTATTGCGCAGGGTTGGCCTTAAGAATATTGATGACTTGATTAAACTGAGAGTAGCTGATAGATTAGGCAGTGGCTGCCCTAAAGCCATTCCCTATAAACTGCGCCACCTCCGATATATTATCGAAAAAGTTTCTCAAGACCCTATTTCCGCCAAAATGCTGAAAATCAATGGCAATGATTTAATAAAAATTCTTAAAATTAAGCCGGGGCCTCGCTTGGGATTGATTATAGAGGCGCTCTTGGCAGAAGCATTAGAAGAGCCAAAACTTAATACTAGACAAAAACTTTCTCAAAGAGCCGAGAAATTAAACAATCTCTCTGATAAGGAATTGGAAAATAAAACAAAAAAAGTTAAAGAAAAAAAACAAGAAATTGATTTAGAAATAAAAGAAAAATACTGGGTAAAATAACGGAGCGTGGCCTAGTGGCTAAGGCGCGGCGTTCGGGACGCCGAGATCGCTGGTTCGAATCCAGTCGCTCCGACCAAATAAAAAGGTCGAGAAAAATAATTAAGGAGATAAAAAAATGTTAGCTCAATCGCCTTTAGATTTAAAAAAAGTTAATAAAAAAGATTTAGATAAAGAGATCCTGCGATTAGGCATGATTGCTGAATTAGATGCGGTTAATTTATATGAACAATTGGCTGCTATGACACAAAACAGAAAGATGAAAAAAGCTTTATTAGATATTGCCAGAGAAGAGAAAACCCACATGGGTGAGTTCCAGACACTACTTCTGGGATTAGATAAAGAGCAGGTTAAAGAATTAAAAAAAGGTGAGAAAGAAATTAAAGAGTTGGATAGTTAAAGGATTTATATTTGGAACACGTCCTTAAATGCAAAATCATTAAGGGGATATAGTATAATGGCAATACACAGCATTCGCATTGCTGAAATCTGGGTTCGACTCCCAGTATCTCCACTGGTAAATTTTAGCACAAGGACGCGGTCTTGGTTGATTTTTAGGCGCAATGGTGTAAGTTATGTTTAATGCTTAGCTAATTTTAGAAAAATATGAATTATTATAAAAAATCATTAGAATTACATAAAAATAAAAAAGGTAAATTAGAGGTTAATTGTAAAGTGCCTTTAAAAAATAAAAATGATTTGAGTATTGCTTATACGCCTGGGGTAGCTGAACCGTGCCGCAAGATTTTTAAGAACCCTTCAGATGTTTATGAATACACTATTAAAGGCAACAGCATAGCTGTTGTAACTAATGGAACAGCTGTTCTGGGATTGGGCAATATTGGAGCAGAAGCCGCATTGCCAGTTATGGAGGGTAAGTGTCTGCTTTTTAAAAAATTCGCCAATATTGATGCTTATCCAATTTGCCTTAATAGTCAGAACAATCAAGATGTTATTAAGGCCGTTAAAATGATTGCTCCTGGTTTTGGCGGTATTAATTTAGAAGATATTAAAGCTCCTGATTGTTTTGTTATAGAAGAAGAATTAAAAAAAGAATTAGATATCCCAGTTTTCCATGATGACCAGCATGGGACTGCCATTGTTATCTTGGCTGCTTTAATTAATGCCCTAAAAGTGGTTAATAAAAAAATTAACCAGATAAAAATAATTGTTAATGGCGCAGGAGCAGCTGGCATTGCCACCACTAAGCTTCTTTTTAGTTATGGAGCTAAAAAAATTATTCTTATTGACAGGCAAGGAGCTATTTATAAAAATAGGGCTGGTCTTAATCCGGCTAAAAAAGAAATTTCTAAAATAACTAATTTAGAAAAACTAAAGGGCCGCATTGAAAGCGTTATTGAAAAAAGTGATGTTTTTATAGGACTTTCAGCGCCTAATGTTCTTAAAAAAGAATGGGTTAAAAAAATGAATTCCCAAGCAATTGTTTTTGCTATGGCTAATCCTGTCCCTGAGATTATGCCTAAAGACGCTGAACAAGCAGGAGCAGTTATTACAGCCACTGGCAGAAGCGACTTTAAAAATCAAATTAATAATATATTAGCTTTCCCAGGAATTTTCCGTGGGCTTTTAGACAACAGAATTAATAAAGTGAGCCAGAAAATAAAATTAACTGCTGCGCAAACTTTAGCTTCTTTAGTTAAAAATCCAACTCCTAATAAAATTATCCCAAGCGTTTTTGAAAAAGGCGTTGCTGAAAAAATAGCTTTAAGTATTAAAAAAATAAACAACTAATACCCATATTCTAAACAGTTTATTATTAGTAGATTTTGAATATAGATATATATAAATAATAAAATATATATAAATAATTATTCTTTTATTAAAATTAAATTATTATAAAATTCTTATTAATAATTTATCAACAAATTATTATAATGTAAATTAACAGTTTTTGATTTTATAATAATCAATAATAGAATTAAAAAAACTATTTATTAACAATTTTAAGGGTTATAATAATAATAATAAATTTATATATTAATTATTATTATTAATTGATTGACAAGAAAATCTTATTTATGCTAAACTAAAATTAGAAAGTCATGAAAAAAAAGCTCGTTCCCAGAACGAGCTTTTCATAAAAATATGGACACGAAAATATTTAGTTCTATTATTGAACAAATTTGCGAAGAAAAAGGCATTGCCAAAGAAAAAGTTGTCGAAACTATTGAATTGGCATTGGCAGCTGCTTACAAAAAAGAATACAATCGGCGCGGCCAAAACATTAAAGTAAAATTAGATTTAAGCACTGGCCAAATAAAAGTTTCTCAAGTGAAATTAGTTGTCGATGAATCTATGTTAAGAGTAGAAACAGACAATGAAGAAGCTAATATAAAGGATCAAGAATTTGACCAAGAAGAATCTATAGATGAAAAAAAAGTAAGGTTTAATTCAGAAAGACATGTTATGGTTGAAGATGCTAAAAAAATATCTGTTAAAGAAACTAATTTATCAAAAAGCAAGCTTAAAAATATTAAGCTAGAAGATGAGATAGAATTTCCTTTAGAAATTAATCATGATTTCGGAAGGATTGCCGCTCAAACAGCTAAGCAAGTTATTATTCAACGAATTAGAGAAGCAGAAAGGGAAGTTATTTATGACGAATACAAAGAAAAAGAAGGGCAAATAGTGAGCGGTATTGTGCAAAGAATAGAAAATAATAATGTATTTATGGATATAGGAAAAACAACGGGCCTTTTATTTCCTGAAGAGCAAATTCCTGGAGAATATTATAAAATAGGACAAAGATTAAGGGTATATATTACAGAAGTTCAAAAGGATTCTCATGGGCCAACAATTTCTCTTTCCAGAGCTCACCCTAAAATGATTAGCCAGCTTTTTGCATTAGAAGTTCCAGAGATTAGTTCTGGAACAGTTGAAATAAAATCAGTTGTGAGAGAAGCTGGTTCTCGTTCTAAAATTGCTGTTATTGCCAATGAAGAAAGAGTTGATCCAATAGGCTCTATGATAGGTCAGAAAGGAACTAGAGTTCAGGCAGTGATTAACGAGTTGTCCGGAGAAAAAATTGATATTGTTGAATGGTCAGAAAGCCCAGCTGAATTCATTAGCGCTTCTTTATCACCAGCTAAAGTATTGAAAGTGGAAATAGATAAAGCAAAGAATCAGGCAAAAGCAATTGTTCCTGAAGACCAGCTTTCTTTAGCTATTGGCATTAAAGGACAAAATGTCCGATTAGCTGCTAAATTGACTAATTGGAAAATTGATATTGTTTCTCAAAAAACTAATAAAGAAGAGCCCCGAAAAAAGAAAGAAACCAGAAAGAAAACAATTAAAAAAGAAAAGAAATAGAGGGAAAAAAGACCTGTCATTGACAGGTCTTTTTTTGTTTGCTACACTTAATTTGTTAATTAAATTTATTACTTAAACTTATCATTTAAATTGCCCCTAATTATTCTCTAAAATTATGCTAGGACAATAATTATGAGATTTGAAATGAAATCAATTTATGAACAATTTAATCCTGTTTATTGGAACCGTTATTGGAACATTAATAACCGGTTCAGTTTTAGGTTATTATACTCGTCAAACTATTGCTAAAAAACAAGCCGGGACTATTGAATCAAAATTAAATAAATTAATCAGCCAGGCAAAAGAGGAAGCTAAAGAAACCCTTCTTAAAGCCAAAGAAAAAGCGAATGGGATATTAGGAGAAATTAAAGAGCAGGAAAAAGACAGGCAAAAACAATTAACCAGAATGGAGGAAAGGATAATTAAGAAAGAGCAGAATGTTGACCAGAAAAGCAGTCAATTAGAAAAGGATTATTCTGATTTTAAACTTAAAGTCCAAAAAGTCAAAAAGATTAAAGAGGAATTAAATGCTCTTAGTCAAAAACAGTTGAAAGAATTGGAAAGAATATCCAAGCTTTCCCAAGAGCAAGCTAAATCAGAGCTTTTAGTGACAGCTGAAAAAGAACATCAGCAGATTCTTTTAGAAAGAATAAATCATTTAGAAAAAGAAGGGCAAGAGGAACTAAATAAAAAAGCTAAGAAAATTATTGCTTTGGCTATGCAGAGGTATGCTGCTTCGCAAGCCAGTGAAATGACATCAACAACTGTTAATTTACCAAGCGACGATCTTAAAGGAAGAGTTATTGGTAAAGAGGGCAGGAATATAAAAACATTAGAAAAATTAACCGGAGTGGAAATATTAGTTGATGATACGCCAGGAGCTATTGTTGTCTCTGGCTTTGACCCTATTCGCAGGCAAATTGCTAAAATGTCTTTGGAGAAGTTGCTCCTTGACGGACGAATTCAACCAGCCAGGATAGAGGAAACAGTTGAGGAGGCAAAGAAACAAATAGGTGAAAAAATTCAAGAAGCAGGGGAAGCTGCTGTTTATGATGTTGGCATAGCAGGTCTTAATCCACAGCTAATTAAGTTGTTAGGTCGTCTTCGTTTCCGAACCAGCTATGGACAGAACGTGCTTTTGCATTCTTTAGAAGTAGCCCATCTAGCTGGAGCTATTGCCTCTGAATTGGGAGCTAATGTTGATATATCTAAAAAAGCCGGTCTTTTCCATGATATTGGCAAAGCAGTTGACCATGAAATTCAGGGCTCACACGTTGAAATTGGCAGGAAAATACTTAAAAAATTTGATGCTGATGAAAAAGTGATTGAAGCAATGCAGGCCCATCATGAAGAATATCCATTTGAAAGTTTGGAATCAATTATTGTCCAAGTAGCTGATGCTATTTCAGGATCCCGGCCTGGAGCCAGAAAAGACACATTAGAAGCTTATCTTAAGCGCTTAGAAGAATTAGAAAATGTAGCTAATTCATTCAAAGGCATAGAAAAAGCTTATGCTATCCAAGCTGGCCGGGAAATACGCGTCTTTGTCCAGCCAGAGGAAATAAATGATTTAGAAGCCCATAAATTAGCTAAAGACATTGCTGAACAAATACATCAGGAACTAAAATATCCTGGAGAAATTAAAGTTAATGTAATTAGAGAAACAAGAGTAGTAGAATACGCAAGATAATATAAATCAATTTATGAAAGTTTTATTTTTTGGGGATATTGTTGGCCAGCCAGGCCGTGAAGCTCTTAAAGAAATTATGCCTAAATGGCAAAAAAAATACCAACCGGATTTAATTGTGGCTAATGGAGAAAATTCAGCCCATGGAAAAGGAATTACAGAAAAATGCTTGAATGAAATTTTAGAAACAGGAGTTGGATTAGTTACTTTAGGAGATCATACTTGGAGCCAAAAACAAACTGCCTCTCTTTTGGAAAATAGGAAATTGCAATTAATAAGGCCGGCTAATTTCCCGCCAGGACTGCCTGGCCAAGGGTATAGTTTAATTGAAATAGGGACTAGAAAGGTTCTTATAATCAATCTGATTGGCCGAGTTTTTATGAGTTCAAACTACGACTGCCCTTTTAGAAAAGCTGATGAAATTCTAGAGGACGAAGCTGAGAAAGCAGATATTATTCTTGTTGATTGGCATGCAGAAGCCACTGCAGAAAAAATATGCATGGGCTGGTACTTAGATGGCCGTGTTTCTGCTGTTTTAGGCACTCATACTCATATTCCTACTGCTGATAATCGCATTCTCCCTAATGGGACTGCATATATATCAGATGTTGGTATGGTTGGCCCAAGCAATTCAAGTTTAGGCGCTGATAAAGAAACTGCTATAGAAAATTTTCTCAAACAAACAGGTTTTAAATACGAAGTTGCCCAGGGTCCAGTTGAAATTAATGCTGTTTTAATAGAAATGGGCCAAAAAAATAAGGCAAAAAAAATACAAAGGATACAAGAAATAGTTTCTATTGATTGATTAGGTTATCCACAGGAAAGCTTGATAAAATAAGCAATAAAGCTAAAATATATGAGGAGGAAATAATAAAGGTCGAAAGTAAAAAATAAAAAAACTTAAAATTATGACTAAAGAAGATTTAATTGAAGAAGTTGCCAAAGTTTGTGATTCAAAAAAACAGGCAGGGGATGTAGTTAATGCTGTTCTTGATACAATAACAAGCGCTCTTTCTAAAGGACAAGAAATTATTATAACTGGTTTTGGCAAATTCAGTGTTTCTAAAAGAGCGGCTCGCATGGGAGTTAATCCGCGGACTGGAGAAAAGATTAAAATTGCTGCTACTAAAGTACCGAAATTCAAAGCAGGCAAGTCGTTAAAAGACGCTGTTAAATAGAAGTTTTGCTTTCGAAAGTAAAACAAAAAGGCGATCGTTTAATTCGATTGCCTTTTTGTTATTTAGAGCGGGTAGAGGGAGTCGAACCCTCGTCAACAGATTGGAAATCTGTGATAATAGCCACTATACGATACCCGCGTATTCTTTGTTGTCGGAGTGCCGGGATTTGAACCCGGGATCTCCTGTTCCCAAAACAGGCGCCTTA